>JAGBQU010000307.1 GCA_017632755.1 Lachnospiraceae bacterium | reverse complement strand
TCGTTTCGTTTCTGCGGGATCTGATGATGGCGGAATCTGCCGAGGATCCCAATGGCAATGTAAGAAAAGACGAGTGGGATAAAATAAGCGGGGTTTGGATATTTTTCAATGTATATGCCCAGCTGCAGGATCGGTGCGGTGAGCAGAATGGTGTCCAGCACGTTCATATAGGTTGACACGGCAATGTTGAGAAGAAGTGCCAGCACAAATCCGACAAATACCGCTGCAACCGTGATCGTCAGGTACGAGTCGGTGTTTGCGATGGCAGCCTCACGGGAAGCAGGCAGGTCAAAGTAAGAAGAGTATGCCTCGTACATGACAGAGACGAAAGATTGAAATCCGCTGTTTGCGAGCACGCGGTTTTGCATGATGGCAAAAGTAAAAGAGAGAAAGATCAGAGGATAGAGCACATAAAAAAACAGCTTGTTGTAGTGGAGAAACGCAAGTGCAAAGCTCAAAAGGAGCAACAAGACGAAAACCGTCCACTGATCGTAGGAAACCTCAAAGGCATTCAGGACGCCTCCGACCGTTCCAAATGTGGAACAAAATACCAAAAAACCGTTGAGAAGGCAGATGATACCCCGGAAGATCCGATTCCGCTCGGGGGTCGGTTCCATGGAAAAGCCATATCGATCGCCGGTTGGGCGGATGTCGGTTGTTTTATGCTTCATCATGATAGATTCCCTCGTGTGTGACGTGAATGACAGTACCTTTCATCGGCGTACTTGCTCTGAAAAGGTCAAGGGCCAGCTGCTTATCCCTGTAAGGCTTTTCGTAGAAAATCTGCGTAAATGCGAGCTGGATATCCTCGTTTGTCTGGATCTGAAAGCTGACGAAATCCTCCTTTTTGATGCTGTATATCATCAAAAAAACCGGCTCGTTGTGTCTTTGTAGCGCACAGCAGACGGCGTGGGCGTTTTCCAACGCCGGATCTATGGTATCGGGATCTTGTGCCTGCCCGGACTGATACAATTCCGGGAGTACGATAAAACAGTGCATCGCTCCGGCGGATGCCTCCTTTACCATGAGCTTGTCCAGTTTGCCGGACAATTTCCAGTGAATCTTCTGCAACCGGTCTCCGGGAATGTATTCGCGTACGTCGCTGACGTCATTTTGGACAAAGCCTTTGCCGTTTACCTCGTCAAACTCGTCGAAGCCCTCCGAATAAAAGCTATCTTCCGGCTCAAACGAATCGGTGGCTGTGGGCATGATCCAAACCTCGGCATGAGCGCCCTCCTGCACGCAAAAGCGGAATAGATGCAGATAATCATAGACAGTAAGTTGTAGTAGCTGTATCTGATAGCAACCGAGCTTGGTGTATGTGACGGGGAAACGATAGGTGTTTTTGTTTTTTGCCAGAACCGGTAAGATCAGGATCTCCTGCGTATCGTTCTCGTAGAAAGGGGAGGAGATATGCAGTGTGGTCTCCGTGTGGAGCAGAGGAAAGATGGTGGGATTTTCGATGGAGAGCACGAGCGGAAAACGGCTTCCCTTTATTCCTTCCCGGGGCTGGCTCTGGATGGTGATCCTCAGCCGGTCGGAGACATAGCGCGAGATACAGTAGGAGACGAAGGGCAAGAACAAAAGGAGAAGACAAGCGAATACGAAAAACGGCTGCCTGAAAAAAACAGACAGCAGAAACAGACATATAAACAAAAAGAGATAACCGATAAGATTACGTATTCGCTGCCACATGTCAGCTTTCCTCCGTCAGGATAGTTTCGGGATGGGCACACTGTCCAGAATATCCATCAGTATGTCGATGATCTCCTTTCCGGTGGCCTTTGCCTTTGTGTTGATGATGATCCGGTGGTTGCTCACGCTGTAAAAGACTGCGTGGATATCCTCCGGTACGATGAAATCCCTGCCCTGGCTGAAGGCGTGCGCTCTGGCGAGCTTTAAGACCGCGATGCTTCCGCGGGGACTGATCCCCTGCGAGATATATTCGCTTGAACGTGTTCTTTCCGTCAGGTCGACCACATAGCGGCAGAGTGCTTCATCGGCGTGGACCGCAGCGGTTTTTTCCTGCATGGATAACAACTCCTGCGGCTGTAGCACAGGCTGTACCAGATCCATCTGATCGGAGGACTGTCCGAGCAGGATCCGTGTGGCGCTGTCTTTGTCCGGGTATCCGAGG
>JAGBQU010000306.1 GCA_017632755.1 Lachnospiraceae bacterium | reverse complement strand
TGGAGGCGATCGTCGCCAATCACATGGGCATGAAGGTATGCGGAATCTCCTGTGTATGTAACCTTGCAGCAGGAATATCACCAAATCCGCTCACACACGATGAGGTTCAGGAGGCGGCGAATAAGGCCGCACCGCTTTTCAAAAAACTTCTGACCGAGTCAGTCAAGAAAATGGCATGAGGAACCGACATGAAATTAAGGCAAGAAGAGATCGCACTACTGATACGGCATGCAATAGATGCAAGAGAGCGTGCCTATGCGCCCTACTCCGGTTATATGGTGGGAGCGGCGCTTTTGTGTGACAACGGCGACATCTACCCGGGATGTAATATAGAAAATGCGTCATACAGCCCTTCAAACTGTGCGGAAAGGACTGCATTTTTCAAGGCGGTGAGCGAGGGGAGACGGCATTTTTGTGCCATTGCGATCACAGGAGGACCGGAGGGATGTGATGAGCTGCAGATGGCTTATCCCTGCGGCGTGTGCAGGCAGGTCATGGAGGAATTCTGTGATCCTTCGCAGTTTTATATCATTACCGCCAAAAGTGAAACACAGTATGAGGTATTCCTGCTCGGAGAATTGCTTCCACATGGATTCGGACCGGAAAATCTCTTGTAATACATCACGTTAAGGCCAAAGGGAAAACAAGGAGGAATACCGTTTTTGGAGTACGTAGCTATTTTATTTGTTGTTTTTATCGTGATTGCCGCCTTTTTAATAGGCGGCATTGTGAATGAGAGACGAAGTAAACTCCGTTTTATGAAAAAGTTGTGTGACGGATACGGCAAACCGTCTGATAAACAGTATCCGGACGGCAGAATGGATACCGTAAGGGGATATTGTGACCGCGCCGCGTCCGGTTTTACGCTGGATGATATCACGTGGAACGATCTGGATATGGACCGCGTCTTCCGGATGCTTGATTTTACCTTATCCGCAGCGGGGGAGGAAGTACTTTACACGATGCTCAGAGCCCCACGCATGGAAGATGATTTTGAGCGCTTCGAGGAACTTGTCACCTACTTTATGGAGAATGAAAAGGAACGGATTGCGCTTCAGGTGCTCTTTGCAGGGATCGGAAGGACCGGCAAATATTCCGTTTTTGATTATCTTGATGGTCTGGATTTGCTTGGCGAAAGAAGCAGTCTCCGTGATCTGCTTTGTATCGGTGCGATCTTCGCCTCGGCCGGATTGTGCTTTTTCTCCGGGAGCTGGGGCGCATTTTTTGTTGTTATAAGCGTGTTTGCATCCATGTATGATTATTTTTCCAAAAAGCGTGACATCCTGCCTTATCTGACCACGTTCTCTTATCTTTTAAGGCTTCTTGACGTGATCCCGCGTTTGGAAAAGCTCCGGGTCGCAAAGATCGATGCGGAGACCGGCACTCTGAATGCGTGTTACCGCAGCTGTAGGAAGTTTTATAAAGGGGCGTATCTTGTCACGAGCATGAACCAGGTTTCTTCTGATCCTTTTGGTATCGTGATGGACTATATTCGCATGATCTTTCATGTGGATCTGTTAAAATTTAATCAGATGCTTAGGCAGGTGCAGCTTCACAAAGATGATTTTGTCACCGCATTTGCGACACTCGGAAGGCTTGAGGCATATATTTCCGTCGGAGCATATCGCAGCAGTGTCCCTGACTGTACGATTCCTGTTTTTCGGGAGGCGTCAGGCACGATAAGGGGAGAAGAGATGGTACATCCGCTCATTGAAGATCCTGTTGCAAACAGCTTCACGGCAGACCGCGGGATCCTGCTCACCGGCTCAAACGCCTCGGGTAAGTCCACCTTTCTTAAGATGGTTGCGGTCAATGCCGTCATGGCACAGAGCGTGCATACGGTCAGGGCGGCGCATTATGAAGCACCGATGGTCCGCGTTTATACATCCATGGCTCTGCGCGATGATCTGGCAGGGGGCGACAGCTATTTCATTGTGGAGATCCAGGCGATCAAAATGATCCTGGATGCCAAAAAGCAGCCGGGAACCCCCGTTCATTGTTTTGTGGATGAGGTACTGCGCGGCACCAACACCGTGGAACGGATCGCTGCCGCGTGTGAGATCCTGCGAAATCTGGAAGGAAACGGCAGCATTTGCTTTGCGGCGACCCATGACATCGAGTTGACGACTCTTTTGGGAGATGAATTTGACAACTATCATTTTGAGGAGACGGTGGAAAAGGAGGATATCTTCTTTAACTACCGGCTTATGCCCGGAAGCGCCAAAACGAGAAATGCGATACGTCTTTTGCAGATCCTGGGCTTTGGTGATGCGATCATTCAAAAAGCCGATCAGCGTGCCAATCAGTTTGTGAAGGAGGGCGTTTGGAAGAGATGAAAGTGACACTTTATTCGGACGGTTCCGCGAGAGGAAACCCGAACGGACCGGGCGGATACGGAACTATTTTGCAATATGTTGACACAAAGGGCGTGCTGCATGAGCGGGAGTACTCGGCGGGCTATAAGAAGACGACAAACAACCGTATGGAGCTGATGGGAGTGATCGCCGGTCTTGAGGCACTCACCAGACCCTGCGAGGTGACGGTCGTTTCGGATTCCAAATATGTCACGGATGCGTTTAACAGTCACTGGGTGGATTCCTGGCTGAAGAACGACTGGAAAAATGCGCAAAAGAAACCGGTCAAGAATATCGATCTTTGGAAGCGCCTTTTGGATGCCAAGAAAAACCACGAAGTGAACTTTGTCTGGGTCAAGGGACATGCCGGACACAGTCAGAACGAGCGCTGTGATGTGCTTGCAACGAGTGCTGCGGACGGTGCAAACCTGCTTGACGATACCGGTATATCGGTGGTATGATGGGAAAAGAATATGCGGTGCTTATATTGACCCTGTCGATTTAAAGGAGTAAATACATGAATAATCTGATTGCGTTTATCAATGTTTTTTTGTCATATCTGCTTGTCTTTGGTGTGTTTGTTGTTTGCATCATCGCTTCCTGCTTTGCGGGAGTGACACTTCGCAAGGCGAGAAACAAAAAAGCGGAGCTGGCTGCGGAAGCGGAGCCGGAAAAATAGTGAGAGACTGCAAGGGCATTCCGATCGGGAATGCCTTTTTTTATGTAATAAGGAAATTGCGCGAGAATGCCGCAAGCGGCATTCTTTCTTGTGTATTGGGAATTTGCGACAAAGTTCACTCATTTTTTTTGGATATTTTTTTTGAGCCGCACAATATTGACTTAGACTAATGATTGTTATATGATGTGTAACGTACCACAATATGTTGTTGCCATAAAAAACAGGCGTTACAGAATATTGTGGCACACCCGGGACGGTTTTCGCCCCGGAAGGAAGCATATCAATTCGGTTTGGAGGGTTTATCATGGGAGAATCCATGAAAGAAGACAAGAGCAAAGCCGTCAATTATGGCGAGCTGTTTCAGACAAAAAAACAGGTTTTTATCATCAAAAAAGACAGCAGCAAAGAAGCTTTCAATGTGCAGAAGGTGGTGGATGCTGTCGGAAAGAGTGCATATCGTGCCCTGACCAAGTTCACGGATGAGGAGAAAAGACACATCTGTAATTTTGTCGTGGAGAAGGTGGATGAGATCGGTGCAACCGAGATCCCCATCTCCATCATGCACAACATCGTGGAGAGTGCCCTCGAGGAAGTCAAACCGATCGTGGCGAAGAGCTACAGGGATTATCGCAATTATAAGCAGGATTTTGTGCGCATGTTGGATGATGTCTATAAAAAGAGCCAGTCCATCATGTATGTCGGAGACAAGGAGAATGCAAACACCGATTCTGCGCTGGTATCGACAAAGAGAAGCCTTATATTCAACCAGCTTAACAAGGAGCTGTACCAGAAGTTCTTCATG
>JAGBQU010000305.1 GCA_017632755.1 Lachnospiraceae bacterium | reverse complement strand
TATGCATCCACGCTGGCTTTTTCCAATGGGGCAATAGATCACATGAAAAGCCTGCTCAAAGGCGGCGCATACATCGTGACGGATACCAACATGGCGCTGGCAGGGATCAACAAAAAGAAGCTGGCATCCTTTGGCGGAAAGGCGCTGTGTTTCATGGCAGATGAGGATGTGGCACGGGAAGCGAAGGAGAGGGGCGTCACAAGAGCGGCTGTTTCGATGGAACGTGCTTCTAAACTGGAAAGAGATGTCATTTTTGTGATCGGAAACGCACCGACGGCACTCATAAAACTCCACGAAATGATGGAAGAAAACGTGTTTACGCCTCGTTTCGTGGTCGGCGTTCCCGTTGGCTTTGTCAATGTGGTCTGGGCAAAGGAGTTGTTCCTTCGATCGGATGTCCCGCACATCATCAACCGGGGCCGGAAGGGTGGAAGTAATATTGCTGCTGCGATCTGCAATGCCATTCTTTACGATTTGTGATGGGGGTGTGTGAGATGAAAAAAGGATTTACCACCGGAAGCTGTGCCGCTGCAGCCGCCAAGGCAGCAGCCTACATGCTGCTTGGAGGAAACCCAAAGAGTCAGATTGAGATCGATACGCCTGCAGGGGAAACCTATTGTCCCATGATAATGGAAACGGATATTGGGGAAACCTATGTCCGCTGTGCGGTCAAAAAAGAATCCGGGGATGACCCGGATATCACAGACGGCACGCTCATTTTTGCAAAGGTTAGTCTGGTGCAGACGCAGGATACCGGCAGAAACGTCCGAATAGAGGGCGGCGAGGGGGTCGGAAGAGTAACCCGGCCCGGACTTGATCAGCCGGTCGGAAATGCTGCGATCAACTCTGTCCCGCGGCAGATGATCGAGAGAGAGGTCCGGCAGGTGATGGAACTCTTTGATCACGATGGCTCCCTGCAGGTCGAGATCTCGGTGCCGGACGGAGTAAAGCTTGCCGCAAAGACGTTCAATCCGCGGCTCGGGATCGAGGGCGGGATCTCGATCATAGGTACCACGGGGATCGTGGAACCCATGAGTACGAAGGCGCTCCTTGATACGATCCGGGTGGAATTGAGACAGTTGAGGCATATGGGCGCAAACATTGCGGTGATCTCTCCCGGTAACTATGGGATGGAGTTTATGAAGGCACAATATGAGTATGATCTGGACAAAGCCGTGAAATGTTCAAACTTTATCGGAGATACGATCGATATGGCAAGGGAGCTCGGCTTTCCCAAACTGCTCCTATGTGGTCATATCGGAAAACTGATCAAGGTATCCGGAGGCATTATGAACACCCACTCAAGGGAAGCGGACTGCAGGATGGAGCTTATGGCTGCGGCTGCGATAAGAAGTGATGCATCCACAGAGACACTATGCGAGATCCTAAGCTGCGTCTCCACGGAGGAGGCTATAGCGGTCTGCAGGCGCGCCGGCATTGAAAAACGGTGCTTTGATCTGATCATGGAGAAGATAGACTACTATCTGAACAGACGTGGGGCGGAGCAGATAAAGATCGCGTGTATCGTCTATTCGAACCAGTATGGTCTGCTTGGAAAAACGAAAGACGCCGAACAATTTTTGATGGAAGCGAAAGGAATGGTGTAGATGATTCATTTTGTAGGAGCCGGTCCGGGAGCGGTTGATCTGATCACAGTCAGGGGAATGGAACTGATCAAAAAGGCAGATGTGATCATATATGCCGGGAGTCTCGTGAACCCGAAACTGCTTGCGTATGCGCGGGAGGATGCCGAGATCCACAACAGTGCCGTCATGACGTTGGAAGAGGTGATGGCGGTGATGCGAAAAGCCGTGAGCGAGGAGAAGGAAGTCGTGAGGTTGCATACCGGAGAGCCGAGTATTTACGGGGCGGTGAGAGAGCAGATGGATGTGCTCGATGCAGAAGGCATTGCGTATACATCCTGTCCGGGCGTAAGTGCATGCTTTGGTGCGGCTGCAAGTCTGAATCTGGAATACACCCTTCCGAATGTATCGCAGACGTTGATCATCACGAGAACGGAGGGAAGGACCAAGGTCCCCGAAAAGGAGCAGATCGAGCTGCTGTCCCGGCATGGGGCTTCCATGGCGATCTATCTTTCCGCCGGAATGCTGGACAAATTATCCGGAGAGCTGATCCGGGGCGGATACGCGCCGGACACGCCGGCAGCGCTGGTATACAAAGCGACCTGGGAGGAAGAGAAGTGTGTGATCTGCACCGTAGAAACCCTTCCGGAGGCGGCATGCAGGGAAAACATCACCAAAACTGCGGTTGTGCTGGTAGGAGATGCGATCAAACACGCGGACTATGACAGGTCCAAACTCTATGATCCGGCTTTTTCAACCGGTTTTAGAAAGGCAAAAGAATAGCTTATGAAAAAACTGGCGGTATGCTTTACCGGGAACGGACAGCGCATAATAAGAAAAATAAATGAAGAAAGCAAAAAGAGGGGGATCAAGCCGGCAAAAGGCTATATCTGCAGTGACTCTTTGGAGGCAGAGGAGGGCGTTTGCAAAATCTCTACCCCAATAGGAGAGTGGACGAAAACCGCATTTTTACCGGGGAATGCCCTGATCTTTGTGGGTGCGGCAGGGATCGCCGTAAGAGCAGTCTGTGGGCTTCCCAAGGATAAGCTGAGCGATTGTCCGGTCATTGTGATCGATGATGGCGGACAGTTCGTGATCCCTGTTTTATCCGGTCATGCGGGCGGAGGAAATAAACTGGCCATGGTACTGGCAGACCTTTTGGGAGCGGTCCCCGTTATCACTACGTCCACGGACAGAAACGATGCCTTTTCCGTTGATTCCTTTGCGACTGAAAACAGGCTGACGATCACGGATGCAAAAGAGATCAAAAAGATTTCCGTCAAAGCTCTGGAGGAGAAAAAGATCACCCTGTCCATAAAGGATTTTCCGCCGAAGGAAAATGTAGATGTCATGATTGCGGATGAGACGGATGCGGAATACAGTCTTTTGCTCAGACCCAAGAAGTATACCGTAGGGATCGGAATGAAGCGGGAGAAAGGCCAAGCCGCCCTCGAGGAGTTCTTTAGAGAAACCCTAAGCAAAAGCGGGATCGACATATGTGACATTTATGCGATCTGTACGATCGATATCAAAGAAGATGAGGAGGCCCTCACGGCGCTTCGGGATAAGTACAGGATCCCCGTGCTGTCTTTTGACGGCGAAATACTGAAAAAAGCGCAGGGAACGTTTACGGCTTCGGAGTTTGTCCTAAATACGGTAGGCGTTGACAATGTATGCGAGCGTGCTGCCGTGATCGGAGCGGGAGCGGGAGCTGAGCTGATCTGCCCAAAACAGATCCGGGACGGCATGACGATCGCCATAGCCAGGAGAGCATAAGGTCGAACACAAACTATGAAAAAGTGGCATAAGCCGAACATCGTTTACGGAAAAAAGGGAGAAAAGCAGATGGGAAAGATCTATGTGGTAGGCATCGGACCGGGAGACATGAGTGGGATGACAATACAGGCACACAGGGCATTGTGCAACAGTGATGTGATCGTGGGATACCATACATACATCGAACTGGTCAAGGATGCCTTCCCCGATAAAGAGTTTTATGAAAACGGCATGCGTGGAGAGGTCAAGCGGTGTGAAACATGCGTGGAATTGGCGAGGGAGGGAAAGACGGTTGCTCTGATCTGCAGTGGTGACGCCGGAGTGTACGGCATGGCATCACCGCTTTTGGAGATCGCAGACAGAGAAGGTTTTACGGATGTGGAAGTGATAAGCGGTGTGACAGCGGCAATGAGCGGAGCGGCAGTTCTCGGTGCCCCCTTTTCCCATGATTTTTGCGTCATAAGCCTGAGTGATCTTCTCACACCATGGGATGTGATTCAAAACCGCCTGCTCTGCGCGGCAAAAGCAGACCTTTGTATGGCAATCTATAATCCGGCAAGCCACACGAGACCCGATCACTTTAAGAGGGCATGTGAGATCCTGCTGACAACGCTCTCAAAGGATACGGCCTGCGGTTATGTGAGAAATATCGGAAGAGAGGGCTGCGTGAAACAGGTATGCACGTTGGAGGAACTGGCAGACGAAAATGTGGATATGACGGTCACGGTCTTTATCGGCAATTCGCAGACAAAGATCGTTGACGGTAAACTCATAACGCCCAGAGGATATCAGCTATGAAGAAAATTGTTATTTTTTCGGGAACAACGGAAGGCAGGGTCCTGTCTACGATGCTTGCCGCTGAAAAAGTGCATCATACGGTCTGCGTTGCAACGGACTATGGGCGGGAAATGATGGATGAAAACCCGTATGCTTCGCTTCATGTCGGCCGCATGGATGAGGAGGAGATGTTGTCTTTTTTGGAGGATCTCAAGCTGACGGATGAGAACCTTGTGATCGATGCGACGCATCCCTATGCCACGGCCGTTACAGCCAACATCAAAAAAGCGGCAGCAGGCCTTGGGATCCGATATGTCAGAGTTGTAAGGGAGGAGGAGCAGATGCAGACAGGCGGGATACGCAGATATGAAGATATAACGGAATGTGCGGCCGCTGTCGATCAGACGGTGGGAAATATTCTCCTCACAACAGGAAGCAAGGAGCTGGGTAAATACTTTGCAGGCATTTCACAAGAGAGCAAAGCGCGGACCTATATAAGAGTGCTGCCGTCAATGGAAAGCCTGAAACTGTGCGAGAGAGAGGCGATAGAGCCGGATCACATCATTGCCATGCAGGGACCTTTTGGCAGGGAGTTAAATGAGGCGATCATCAGGCAATATGACATCAAGCATCTGATCACAAAGGACGGCGGCAGCGCCGGAGGCTTTCGGGAAAAGATCGATGCAGCATCGGCCTGCGGTGCGCAGGTCCACGTCATAGTGCGGCCGCATGAGGAGGGCGTTGGTGTAGATGAGGCCTTTGCCATGATAACCGGGAAGACGCCTCATAGGTCCGAACCTGCGTTGCAGATCTCTCTGATCGGGCTCGGGATGGGTGACCCGGACTCGCTGACAGTGGCGGCAAAGAACGCTCTTTGTGACTGTGATGCCATATTTGGCGCGAAAAGACTGCTGCGCGGCATTTTTTGCAGGAAAAAATATGAGATGTTCCTAGCGGCTGACATCATACCTGTTCTGGAGAAGGAAAAGATACAAAAAGCAGCGATCGTCTTTTCCGGAGACACCGGTTTTTACAGCGGAGCCAAGGGAATGGGTAAGGCACTCAAAGAGTGGAGAAAGGATGCACAGATCCGCGTGATCCCCGGAATATCCTCTTTCGGATATCTGGCAGCGAAGCTTGGTGAGAGCTACGATGACGCATGTCTTTTCAGTATCCACGGCAAAAATGCGGATAAAGATCTGCAGATGCTGCTTGATAAGGTGAGATATCAGGAGAAGGTGTTTGTCCTTTTATCGGATGCAGGGGACGTAGCAAGGATCGCCGGGCTGCTGATCCGGAATCATGTGGAGGGCACCATCGTGACGGGCACCAATCTGTCCTATGAGAATGAAACCATAAGGGAGATGTCTTTTCGTGAGGCGTTGGAATTTGATGATGACGGCATTGTCTGTGCGCTGATCTATAATCGGAATCCGGGGAGGCGGCATTTGATCAAGATCAAAAAAGATGATGACTTTATCAGGGACAAAGTCCCCATGACGAAAGCGTGCATTCGGCATGAGAGTATCCTGCGGCTTGGCCTGCGGGAAGGAGATATCTTCTATGACATCGGAGGCGGAACCGGTTCGGTTGCGATCGAAGCAGCCGGTCTGCATCCCGGCCTTATGGTCTATACGATCGAGAAGAAGCAAGAAGCCGCCGAGTTGATCAGACAAAATATCAAAAAGTCGGATCTTTCCAATATCACTGTGGTGGAAGGGGATGCCGCCCGGGTGCTTGGTGATATGCCAAAACCGGACTGCGTTTTTATCGGAGGAAGCGGAGGAGAGCTGCCTCTGATCATGGAGATCCTCCGTTCCAAGGGAGAGGGGATCCGATATGTTTTAAATGCGGTCAGTATCGAGACGATCGCGGAAGTAAGAGAGATCATAAATACGTATCACCCAAGGGATGAAGAGGCAGTCATGATCTCAGTGAGCGATGTGCATAAGACCGGAGCCTATCATATGCCAAAGGCACAAAACCCGGTCTGGATCTTTTCATTTACCTTATGAGACAGGAAAGCAGTTATGAGTGATATATGTGCAAAAAGAGTTATGCTTGCTGCGCCCCGCAGCGGCAGCGGAAAGACAACCGTTACATGCGCTTTGATAAAAGCATTGAAAGACAGAGGATTAGATCCCGTTTCCTTTAAGTGCGGCCCGGATTATATCGATCCGATGTTTCACAAAAAAGTATTGGGGATAGAGGGCAGAAACCTTGACACCTTTTTTGCGGGTGCGGAAGGGATCCGTAATGCCTTGTCCGAATGCCGCAAACAGTATGCCGTGATCGAGGGGGTAATGGGAGTTTATGACGGAACAAAGGCGGATGGGATCGAAGGATCAAGCTATGAAGTGGCAAAGGAAACGGGTACGCCGATCCTATTGGTGGTTGACGCATCCGGCATGGGAAGGACCATACTGTCCTTGATAAAAGGGCTTTTGTATGATGATTCGGAGCAATTGATCAAAGGGATCATACTCAATCAGATCAGCTAGGGCTTTTATAACAAACTCAGACCGGTTCTTGAAAAAGAGCTGTTTGCGGTCAGAAAGGATGTCAGGGTGCTGGGATTTTTTCCCCGCAATGACAAGATAAGCGTAGGGAGCCGGCATTTGGGACTTCTGCTTCCCGGTGAGATCACGGATATCAAACAGAAGATCTTACTGGCGGCATTGACACTGGAAGAATGTGTGGACATGACTTCGCTCATCGCGATCATGAACGAGGCAAAGCCGATCAAGTGTAAGGCCGAGATCCCGGGGCCCTATGCGAAGGCAACTACCGCTCTGACGCTTACAACCAATGCGGATCTGACACTTGCGGTTGCATATGATGATGCCTTTTGCTTTTATTACAAGGATAATCTGGAACTGTTTGAAAAAAACGGTGTCCGTATCCGATATTTTTCACCGTTAAAGGATGAGCACATCCCCGAAGATGCAGACGGACTCCTGTTTGGTGGCGGGTATCCGGAAAATCATCTTCCCGCACTCAGCCGGAATACATCCATGCTGGCGTCTGTAAAAAACGCAATCGAAAATGGGATCCCGAGTCTTGCCGAGTGTGGGGGATTTATGTACCTGCATAAGGCGGTCACAGACAGGGAAGGAAACCGCTTTGAAATGGTGGGTGCCTGTGACGGTGAATGCAGCTATGCAGGTCGCCTTGTAAGATTCGGGTATCTGGAGATCCGCGATATATACAGCCTAAGTGGTGACGATGCATTGCTAAAAAGTATGATCGGGATCAGAGGACATGAGTTTCATTATTACGACAGTACCGTAAACGGAGACGCGCTGCTAGCGGAAAAGCCTGATCACAGCAGAGCGTGGAACTGTATGGTTTGCCAAAACAACGGAATATGGGGATTCCCTCATTTTTACTATTATTCAAAACCGGAGTTTATCCGCTGTTTTATACAGCTAATGCTGAAAGAAAAAGGATGTAAGCAGGAGCCCGGCATGTGACATAGCACAAAGGCGAATTGTGTTGACAATATACGGAAATGAAGTGTAGATCCCCTACTCGATTATTGCCATTTTGTAAGATGAAAGGAAGGATGATAAAATGAAGGTAAAAAATTTGGTGGGACAACGATTTAAGGAAAGACCTGCAGATTGTGTGATGGAAAGCCACGCACTTATGGTGCGGGGAGGTTACATGAAATATGTGGGCAACGGTATCTTTTCCGAGTTTCCGATCCTTCGCAGGATCACTTCCAAGATTGAAAACATCATCCGGGAAGAGATGAATGCCATTGACGGACAGGAAGTTTTATTCCCGGTTGTCATGCCGGCAGATCTCTGGGAAGAATCCGGCCGCTATGAAAGTATCGGAAACGAGCTGGTTCGTTTTGAGGATCGCAGCCACTCGAAGCTTGTGTTGGGGATGACCCATGAAGAGGCTGCTGTTCAGCTGGTGAGAGAGTACGGACAGTCTTATCAGCAGTATCCGTTTATGATCTATCAGATCCAGAGAAAGTTCCGTGACGAGGCAAGACCGAGAGCAGGAATGATCCGTGTACGGGAATTTACCATGAAGGATGCCTATTCCTTCCATACCTCGCAGGAGGATCTGGAACAGTACTATCAGAAGTGCTATGACGCGTACAACAGGATCTTCGCACGTGCGGGTGTACCGGAAGTGGTGACGGTAGCGTCGGATTCCGGAATGATGGGAGGAAGTGTATCCCATGAGTATATGTTGCTCAGCGAGGTGGGAGAGGACTCCATCGTCCTTTGCAATATCCTACCATGATATCGCAAAGGTGAAAGAGGGAAATATCTGCCCTTGCTGTGGCAAGCCGACCATCACGATAAGGCGCGGTATCGAAGTGGGAAATATCTTCCAACTGGGAACCAAATATACGAAGTCCATGAAGATGCAGTTTGTGGATAAAGATGGCAATCAGCACAATCCGATCATGGGTTGTTACGGGATCGGTGTC
>JAGBQU010000304.1 GCA_017632755.1 Lachnospiraceae bacterium | reverse complement strand
TCTCTTTGGGGAGACGCTATTCCGCGAGGGCGATTAGGTATTGCAGATCAAGAACACTTATAAACTGGAGTGGGAGATCCTGAGCAAATATTACATACCCATCGACCGTGGACTCGGTGTATTCAACGGGGATATGGGGATCGTGAAACAGATCGACCCTGCCTCTGAAACGATCCTTGTGGAGTATGACGAAAAAAAGACCGTCAGTTACGCTTTTTCCATGCTGGACGAGCTGGAGCTTGCTTATGCCATCACCATACACAAATCACAGGGAAGCGAGTACCCGGCGGTTGTTCTGCCGCTCTTGTCGGGACCTCGGATGCTTATGAATCGCAATCTTCTGTATACGGCGATCACACGCGCGAAAAAATGCGTGACGATCCTGGGGAGCGAGGAGACCTTGCAACTCATGATCGCAAACGAAAACGAGCAGAAAAGATATGCGGGATTTAAGGAGAGAATTTGGGAGATTACATTGAAAAACTGATCAGTCTGGTCTTCCCGAGACGCTGTCCTGTCTGTGACCGCGTCGTGCCTCGGGTCGGGATGTATATCTGTCCGAAGTGCCATGATTCGCTTACATGCATTGAAGGGAACGTGTGTGTGAAGTGTGGGAAACCGTTGACCGACAGGATAGAGTATTGCACAGATTGCAAAAAGACATTTCATCTGTACGATCAGGGAGCTGGCCTGTACCGTTACGATGCGATCCGGCAAAGCATCTATCGGATCAAATACGGGGGGCGGAGAGAGTATCTGGATTATTATGCAGATGAGCTTGTCGAACATTTGGGGGAGCAGATCCGGTATTGGGACGCAGATGCGATCATCGGGGTTCCGCTTCACAGGAAAAGATTGCAAAAAAGGGGCTATAATCAGGCAGACGAATTGGCAAGACGCATCGCAGATAAAATGAAGCTGCCATTTTACAAAAATTATGTTCTGCGTGTAAAGAATACATCGCCGCAAAAGGGACTTGATGCGAATGAAAGACAAAATAATTTGAAAAAGGCTTTTATTATCGGGCAAAATGTTGTAAAATTAAAGACAATTATAGTTGTCGATGATATCTACACAACAGGCAGTACGATGGACGCGATCGCAGACGTATTAAAGTCTGCCGGTGTTGAACATGTGTATTTTGTCACATTAGCGATCGCCGTCTGAAAGGTGTGTTAGGGACTGCGGATATGACAGAATGCAGAAGACGGAGGAAACGATATGAATGTACGAAACTGTAGAAAATGCGGAAAGATTTTTAACTACGCCATTGGACCTTCTATTTGTCCGGCGTGTAGGGATCAGATGGAAGCAAATTTCCAGGAAGTAAAAAAATATATTCAGGATCACCATACCGCCACGATCCCGGAGGTTTCGGAGGAGTGTCATGTGGACGCTTCGCAGATCAAGCAGTGGATCCGTGAGGAACGTCTGCAGTTCGCCGACGATTCACCGATCAAGGTGAACTGTGAAGGGTGTGGGACGATGATCGGTTCCGGACGTTTTTGTGAAAAATGCAAGAATGATATGATGCGTGGTCTGAAACACGCAGCAGCACCTGTGGTTCAACAGCCGGAGCAACTGGCAAAATCGAAATCCACGAATAATAAAATGCGTTTTCTGGATCAGTAATTAAGGAGCGGATATGTTAAGCGAAGAAAGAATCAAGTTAATGACCAGAACCGCGGCCTATGAGGAGCATGAAGGCAAACGATATATGTCGATCGGCAAATATTTCCGGAGTGATTATCTGGAATTGCATGTCATAAAATCTCTGTTTTACGGCACGATCGCGTTTGTCCTTGTGGTGGCCATGACGCTTTATTATCAGTTTGAAACTTTCCTGCAGAATATTTACAAGATGGATATGATAAAGCTTGGCAGAGATATCCTGCGGTATTATATTATCTTCATGGTGGCCAATGCGATCGTATCCTACATCGTATACTCCATTCGATACAGCAGGGCAAAAAAAAGCCTGAAACGGTATAATAACAATCTAAAAAAGATATCTTCCTTATATGAAAGCGAGGGGACAAAATAGTAATGCGCCAAGAAGGAAACGGTATGACAGCATTATTGGAATTCAGGGAAAATTTAAAAAACGTTTACGGAAAATATGAGATCTATATCACACCATTTCTGAAGTTTTTACTGGCCTTTTTCTGTTTGGTCACCATCAACTACAATCTGGGATATATGAGCAGGATCAACAGTCTGACGATCGTTTTGGTCATAGCACTCATGTGCTCCTTTTTGCCACTCAATCTGATCGTTGTGATCTCGGCTCTCTTTGTTGTGGCACATGCCTATGCTCTCGCAATGGAGAGCGCGATAGTGACATTGTGCATCTTTGTGCTTCTCTTTTTGTTGTATTTCCGCTTTGCGCCAAAGGACACGCTCATTGTCCTTTTGCTGCCGATCGCATTTGTACTCAAGATCCCGTATGCGGTGGTGCTGGCAGCGGGACTTGTGGGAACCCCGGTTTCGGCGCTTTCTGTGGCATGCGGTGTGATCGTGTATTATCTGATCGACTTCATCCGCGCAAATTCGGTCACGATCTCGACGTTGGAAGCTGACAACGCCATCGGGAAATTCCGTTTTCTGATCGATGGCATCATGAAGAACAAACCGATGTTTGTCATGATCATTGCGTTTGCCATAACCGTGATCGTTGTTTACCTGCTCAGAAGACTGCCGGTGGATCATGCATGGACGATCGCACTTGTGGCGGGATCGATCTGTAATATCGTACTTCTTCTGTGGGGGGATCTGAAATTCGATACCAAAAATTCCGTGGGATCGGTGCTGGTCGGAACGATCATCGCCTTTCTCCTTTGTAAGATACTCCAGTTCTTTGTATTTAATGTCGATTATACGCGAACGGAGCATGTGCAGTTTGAAGATGATGAATACTATTATTATGTGAAGGCAATTCCGAAGAATTCGGTGCCGAAATCCAAAAAGACCGTAAAGAAGATCACCAGTGTGATCAGGTAAATCCGGGAGATCTGAATGGAAGCGATCAGGACATTTGCAGACCGCTATCTGATGGTGCTGCATATACCGAAAAACATTTTATGGACAGATGTGGTGGAGATAATCATTATCTCCTTTTTGGTGTACCGAATTTTAGCCTGGGCGCGTAACACAAAGGCCTGGGATTTTTTAAAGAGTATTCTGTTTATCTTGTTTTTCCTTATGCTTGCTGCGATGTTTAACATGTCGACGATCCTGTGGATCACAGAGAAAGTGTTCTCCGTAGCCATTATCGCCATTGTGGTCGTGATCCAGCCGGAACTTCGAAGAGCATTGGAACAGCTTGGCAGGAAAAATTTTTTAAATACATTTTTTGCTTTTGAAGTGGGAAAACCGGAGGATGGACTTTTTTCCGACAAAACGATCAATGAGGTCGTGAAAGCCTGCTTTGAAATGGGTAAGGTAAAGACGGGAGCACTGATCGTAGTGGAGCAGAACCAGTCGCTGGCTGAGTATGAGCGGACCGGGATTGAAGTGGATGCCATTGTGACCAATCAGATCCTGATCAATATTTTTGAGCATAATACGCCCCTTCACGATGGAGCGGTGATCATCCGGGGGAACCGGATCGTTTCTGCGACATGTTATCTTCCGCTCTCGGACAACATGGCTCTTTCCAAAGAGCTCGGCACAAGACATCGTGCGGGTGTCGGTATTTCCGAGGTGACGGATTCTCTTACGATCATTGTTTCGGAGGAGACAGGGCGTGTTTCCATTGCCTATGAAGGAAATCTGATCCGAAACGCGAGTCCGGAGACGGTGCGTGAAAAAATGGAGATGATACAGCATAAGACTCCTCTGGATAAGAAGAAAAAGAAACGTAAGGGGAGGAGTAAGCGGTGAATAAAAACAAGTTGTTTCACAATCTTGGGCTGAAGATACTGGCTATTGTTACTGCGATCATCCTCTGGCTGATCGTCGTAAACATCAATGATCCGGTCACGTCCGCAACATTCAGCGGCATTTCGGTTGAAGTGCTTAACGCGGATGTGCTGACGAGTCAGGGACAGACCTATGAGGTGCTGGACGATACGGACTCCATAGCTGTTTCTGTTTCGGCAAAGCGATCGATCCTGGAATATATCAACACCTCAAATCTGCGGGCGACTGCAGATATGCGTGATTTCAATGAGGCAGACGGAACCATTCGTATCCGGGTGGAATCGAACCGTTACAACAACCAGATTGACAGTCTCAAACCGAGGACGGAATTTCTCAAGGTAGAGATCGAAGACCGCAAAAGTGCGCAGTTTCAGATCGATGCCGTTGTGACAGGCACGCCGAAGGAAGGGTATGTCTACGGCGGAAATGTCCAGATGAACCAGAACATTGTGATCGTTTCCGGACCGGAATCCGTGGTATCCCGTATCGTGCGGGTGGGAACGGAAGTGTCCGTCGAGGGTATGTCCGGAAAGGTCAGTACCAATATGGATCTGAAATATTATGATGCCAAAGGGGAGCAGATCGACGAGAGTCGGCTGAGTCAGAACATCAACAGCGTCGATCTGGAAGTGGAATTGTATGCAACAAAGGAGATTCCGATCCACGCTGCGCTGACCGGCACACCCGCTAGCGGCTATGGCGTGAGTGATGAGGTGACTGTGGATCCGGCGACCGTTCTGATAGCGGGTTCGTCCAAAGCGCTTCGTGACACGGAAACTGTACAGATCCCTGCCGAAAAAGTGAATGTGGAAGGATTGAACGAGTCGCTCGAGACGACTCTTGATATCACGGGAATGCTTCCGGATGGAATTATTCTGGCGGATCCCGAATATGATGGTAAAGTTGCAGTGACAGTTCCGATCAGTGAGTTTTCCGTTAAGAATATGGAGATCGCAAAGAGTAATATCCCGATCCAGAATGTGCCGTTGGATCTGAATGCGGTTTTCGGAACCAGCACAGAGACAGTGTCCTTTGATGTGACGGGACTTGAGAAGGATCTTGCGGATATGACTTCCGAGGACATAACCGCGTTTGTGGATGTAAAGGCTTACATGGAGGACAATGATCTGGATAAGATCAGACCGGTCTCTTACATGATGCCCGTCACTATCCGCCTTCCGGAAGGGGTATCTCTCAGAGTACCTGTCAATGTCAACGTGAGGTTTGAAGAAAAAGGATAGCGGATACATAGCTGGAAAAGGCTGAAAATAACAGAGCAAAAACAAGGAAGGAAAGAATTATGGGACGATTATTTGGAACGGATGGAGTGCGCGGTGTTGCAAATGAAGAACTCACTCCGCTTTTAGCCATGCAGCTTGGGCAGGCCGGAGCATATGTACTTACAAAAGAGAATATGCATAAACCGACGATCATGGTCGGCTGTGATACACGTATCTCGGGTGATATGCTTGCAAACGCATTGATGGCAGGCGCGTGCAGCGTGGGCGCCAATGCGGTCTATGTCGGAGTAGTGCCGACACCGGCAGTTGCATATCTGACCAGAAAATATAAAGTGGATGCGGGCGTTGTGATCTCTGCCTCACACAATCCGGTGGAGTTTAACGGGATCAAATTCTTTGACGGTGACGGCTACAAGCTGCCCGATTCTCTGGAAGATGAGATCGAAGCGTTGATCCGCAACAATATGGAGGGCGTGAAATTCCCGATCGGTTCCGGAGTCGGTAAGATCAAATACCGCACCGATGCCAGAGAGGAATATATCAATCATGCGATACAGGCGATACCGGTGGATCTTTCGAGCCTCAAGATTGTTGTCGACTGTGCGGAGGGTGCTTCGTTTTACACATCCGTTGAGGCACTTAAGGAGTTGGGGGCCAATGTGGTTGCAATCCACAACAATCCCGACGGAACAAATATCAATTCCAACTGCGGTTCCACACATATGGAGGAACTTCGGGCGAGAGTCGTTTACGAAAAGGCAAATGTGGGTCTCGCTTTTGATGGAGATGCCGACCGCCTTTTAGCGGTGGATGAACAGGGCAATACCGTGGACGGTGATCAGATCATGGCGATCATCGGTACGCATATGAAGGAGAACGGAAAGCTTGCGGATAACACGATCGTTGCAACGATCATGAGCAATCTCGGATTTTTCCTCATGGGAAAGGCAAACGGCATCAAGATGGAGCAGACCAAGGTCGGTGACCGTTATGTGCTCGAACGCATGAGAGAGATCGGAGCAAATCTCGGAGGAGAGCAGTCCGGACACATCATCTTTTTGGATGAGAATACAACGGGGGACGGCCTGCTGAGCGCGCTGCATCTTCTGGACGTCGTGGTCACAACCCAAAAACCGCTCTCTGAACTGGCCGGTGTTATGGAAGTACTGCCGCAGGCGCTGGTGAATGCAAAGGTGCCGAATCACAAAAAAGAAAAATATATGGAGTATCCGGAAATTGCCAAGGCGATCGAGGAAATCTCCGCTATGTTTTCCGGAGAGGGACGCGTGCTGATCCGTCCTTCTGGAACAGAGCCTCTGGTCCGTGTGATGATTGAGGGGAAAGACCAACAAAAGATCGAAAAGCAGGCAAAATATCTTGCCAATCTGATACAGGATGTCATGTTCTGATCCTGCTTTGCAGGCGGCTTGCATGGTTATTTGTGAGGGATGCCATGTGGAAATCGGCTGTCGAAATCAGCGTGCAGTAATGGCTTGAGTTTGGCTCGGTAAAGTGTTATAATTTATGCAATAGAGGGAGACGGGTAAAAAATATAGGAATAATGTATTGGAGGAATATGTATGGTAAGTCAAAAGGTAGTTATCAAGAACCCAACCGGACTACATCTAAGACCTGCTGGAATCCTATGTAAGGAAGCGATGCAGTTTAAATCACTAATAACTTTTTCATTTAGAGATAATACCGCAAATGCAAAGAGCGTGCTCAGCGTGCTCGGAGCATGCGTCAAGTGTGGAGATGAGATTGAGTTTGTGTGTGAGGGCGAGGACGAAGCGGAAGCATTGGAAGCTTTGGTCGCAGCTATTGAGAGCGGACTCGGTGAATAATGGGATTATTGTGGAGGCTCATCTTTTGATGGGCCTCTTATTATTTCAAAGGAACAGGAGAGGATAAACATATGTTAAACTATAAGAGATATGTCAAAAATCCGGTAGAGCATTATCCGGAGAGAGAATGGCCGAACAAAGAGATTGAGAGAGCACCGATCTGGTGTAGCGTGGATTTGAGAGACGGAAATCAGGCTCTTATTGATCCAATGGTGGTCGAGGAAAAGATCGAGATGTTTGAGTTCCTGGTAAAACTGGGATTTAAGGAGATCGAGGTGGGATTTCCCGCAGCCAGCCAGATTGAGTATGATTACTGCAGACAGTTGATCGAGCGAAAACTGATCCCGGACGACGTGAAGATCCAGGTGCTCACCCAGTGCAGGGAGGAACTCATAGACCGCACTTTTGAGGCGATCGAGGGATGTAAGCAGGCGATCGTGCACATCTACAATTCAACATCCGTTTTGCAGAGGGATGTCGTATTTAACAAAAATAAGGAAGAGATCAAGCAGATCGCGATCGACGGAACCAACATGGTGAAGGAGAGAGCGGCAAAGTTTGACGGAAAGATCATTCTGGAATATTCGCCCGAGAGCTTTACCGGCACGGAGCTGGATTATGCGCTCGAAGTATGTGAAGCTGTGACGGCGACATGGGGAGCGACAAAGGAGGATCCGGTTATCATCAATCTGCCGTCCACCGTCGAGATGACAACGCCGAATGTTTTTGCAGACCGGATCGAATGGTTCTTAAAGCATGTCAGCGACCGTGAGAGCATCATTCTCTCCGTACATCCGCACAATGACAGAGGAACCGGTGTTGCAACGGCAGAACTTTCCCTGCTTGCGGGTGCGCAGCGCGTGGAGGGAACGCTCTTTGGAAACGGTGAGCGGACCGGAAATGTGGATGTACTCAACATTGCATACAATATGTTTTCACAGGGCATCGATCCGCAGCTCCATATCGAGCATATCAATGAGATTATCGAGATCTATGAGAGATGTTGCAAGATTCCGATCCACCCTCGTCATCCCTATGCCGGAAAGCTGGTATTTACCGCTTTCTCCGGTTCGCATCAGGATGCGATCAATAAGGGCGTCAAGGCGATGAAGGATCGTGGTTCGGAGATATGGCAGGTACCGTATCTGCCGATCGATCCGGCAGATATCGGAAGGGAATATGAACCGATTGTGCGGATCAATTCTCAGTCCGGCAAGGGCGGAGTCGCATTTGTCATGGATACCTACTTTGGCTTTAAGCTTCCGAAAGGAATGCATAAGGAGTTCGCGAATGTCATTCAGTTGATCTCCGAAAAACAGGGAGAGGTTTCTCCGGATCAGATCATGGAAAAGTTCCGCGAGGAGTACCTTGAACAGAAAGAGCCGCTTCATTTCCGCAAGCTTCATGTGGTGGATCTCAGTGGCGAGACCGAATCGGAATTTGATACAAAGGTTACCGTGGTCTATACCGATGAAGGTGTGGAAAAGAGCTTTGACGCGGTTGGAAACGGTCCGATCGATGCAGTGAAGAGAGGTCTCCAGGAGACACTCGGCGTTCGCATAAAAGTACTTGACTATGAGGAGCATGCACTGCAAAGCGGTTCCAATTCACAAGCTGCGGCGTATATCCATCTTCTTGCCAGTGATGAGGGCAAAGTGACATACGGTGTCGGTGTGAGCAGCAATATTACCAGAGCGTCTGTGCGTGCGATGTTCTCTGCCCTGAACAGACTTCATATCCGGTAATGGTATCCCGCCGGCAAAGGCATGAAAAAGGATCTACTATGAAAAAGCTGAAACAGTTGGATTGTCATATAGAACATATTGTGCTACCAATATTAACCCTGTTATGTCTGGCAGGGTTTATTGGTAGTTTACTTTTTCCAAAGAAAGTGCTCGACACCTATCAAATTAACGTGACCGAGGAGGAAGGGGATGCAGAGTTTGCCATACCGCTTTCGGATCGGGAAATGCTCTCGTATTCGCTCAACACCGCCGGCAATCCGATGAGAGGCATACAGGTTGCCGTCTCAAAGGGAGGGAGCGGGGAGGATGAGATCCTTTTGCATTATCAGGTGTATGAGCGCAGCACGGATGAGGAGCAGCTCTTCGGAGAACTTCTCAGTGATAATGTGTATCCTCTCTCAGAATGTGCGGATATGCAGTATGTCTATCTGCCGTTTGCAGACAGTGAAAATTGTATGGGAGATATCATCATCCGTTTTTTTTATGAGGGGGCGGCCGCAGATGGTAATCCCCCGGCACTTTTGGCCAATCATACACTGATCGATCACACGATGACCATGCAGGGGACCAAGACGCTCGACGGAAGCTTAAAGACCATGTATGTATACACGCATGACACGTTTCCGTTGCTTTACGATTTCCGCCTGATGACGTTTGTGCTTTTGGCAGTGTCCATGGCTGTATCGTATCCCGTAAGAAAGAGAGGAAAACGCGATGCGAGAGAAGCTTGAGAAGAGTAAGAAGGGATTGGAAGGATTGTTCCTTTTGATCTTTTTATTCACCATGGCGATGCTCACGGAGTGTGTTGTATTTCAGTTCAAGGCGCTCTGGATCAAGGAAAAGCCGATCAGTGTCGATCTGCAGTCGGAGTTTGTGCGGATCTCTCAAAAGGATGATCTGATCCCTCTGACGGAGGAGGAGACGGAGAGCATCCGGATCAATCAGGAGAACGAAAGACTTCTTGCGGAATACTACGGCAGGGAATATGTACCGGAATATGAAGCGGGAATCGTTGAGGTGGACGGGAATCTGTTCCGTGAGCTGACACAGACAAATATTCGTTTTCGCTTAAAGAAACCCTATTATATCCATAAATTTGATCTCCGTATCCTGCTGGAACAAAAGGGAGGTTATACGCTCCGCGTTTCAAACAATGATAAGGAGACCACTGTATACTGCAGCATCGACCCGCGTATTGACGCCGGTATCACGAATGTCAATGCCTATGGGAAAGATATCGAGCTGACCTTCCTTGCGTCGGAACCGATTTATCCCGAAGATATCACGGTCACCATGTCCAATGCGTTTGATCCGAACATGCTGCGGGTCTTTTTGCTGTTTTTGTTATTCCTCTTGACGGTTATGGTGATCCGGTGCGGTGACTGGATCGCTGCAAGACCACAGGATATTTTTGCAGTCGCTGCGCTCCTTCTGGGCATTTCCATGATATGGGGCGTCGGGACGAATCAGGTGGGCTTTGATGAGCATGTGCATGCCAAGAGTGCCTATGATCTGTCCTTCGGATCCACGATCATGACGACCGAGGCGGCCATGCAGCTGAAGGGAAACCTGCTTCCATTCTTTTATAACCCGCAGGAGCGGCAGCTGATCGAAGCCTATGAACAGCGAAACAATGATTTTAGCTGGGCGGACATCAAGACGCAGAGCCGCATGGTCCGCGCGGAGAACCGGGTATATTTGCCTAATGCGCTCGGCTTTCGCATTGCCAGAATGATCGGCGCGGATTTTGCTACATCGGTGCAGCTTGCCAAGCTGGGGGGGCTTCTGTGCTATATTCTGGTCATGTATATTGCAATTGCGCTGGCAGGAAGATATCAGATCCTCGCGACGGCTATTGCGCTTTTGCCCAACAATCTTTTTATGGCATGTTCCCTGACGCGGGATATGGTCGTTACCGCATTTCTGATCCTGGGAACCGTTCTTATGATGAATGAGCTTCTGGAGCCGGAGAAAAAACTGACGTGGCAGGCGACCCTGGGGATGCTCCTCGCGTTTGTGTGCGGCAGTGTATCAAAGCCTGTTTATATAGTCATGCTGCTTCTTCTGCTGTTTTTGGGGAAACAAAAGTTTGACAATCGGGGACAGGAGGTCATCTTTAAGCTGGCCATATGTGCAGTGGTCTTTTTGATGATCTATGATATTTTCCGTCCCACCCCCGTTTCCACGACCAATCACCAGCTCGTGAGCAACTTTGCATATGCCGGAGATAAGCGTTCTGCCGGTACGAACAATGTGGGACAGATCGGGTATATTTTTTCCAACCCGCTCGCCTATACGGTGCTGCTCTTAAAGTCGATCGTTGTTAAGGCGGCAGAGAGTCTGACAGTGGATTCGTTTTTGAACTATGGCTATCTGGGAAAGGCGCCCATCGTGTTTACGTGGATCGCCCTTGTTCTGGGTATTTGGCTCAGTATGTGGAGGCCGAAGGATGAGGAGAGAAGGCTTTTGTCCAAATTTCATGTGATCCTCACCGTGCTTATGCTGTTTGGAACGACGGCTGTCATATGGACTTCCATGTATGTGACCTATACTGCGGTGGGCAGCGATGTCATAGAGGGGGTGCAGGGAAGATATTTTATTCCGCTGTTTGTCCCGCTGTTTGTCTGTTTTTTTACAAGGAAGCTGCGGAGCAGGCTGCCCAGATCCGTGATCAGCCGTGTCTCGCTTCTGGTCATGATCTATATGAACTGGTATATGATCTATCGGTTGGTACTCTACAGTATGAATGTGTGATAAGGAGTTTTCATGGTAAGTGTTGTTGTGCCTGTATATAAAAGTGAAGAGACACTGGAGCGCTGTGTAAACAGCCTGCTTGCACAGACCTATACGGACATGGAGATCCTTCTGGTCGTGGAAGGTGCACCCGATGCTTCGGGTATTCTGGCAGACCGGCTGGCTGCCTTGGACGATCGGATCCGCGTTTTGAACCGTAAAAATGAAGGGGTATCCGCATCGAGAAATCACGGCATCGCGGGGGCGAAGGGGAAGTACATCCGTTTTGTTGACAGCGATGATTACGTACAGCCGGACTCGGTTGAAATGCTGGTCCGGGCAATAGAAGAGACGGACTGCGATCTGGTGATCGCAGGCTACAATCATCGGTATTTCGGAAGGGAAATCCCAAGACTTCCGGAAACCGTATCTCCCATTTTACAAGGTGCCGATCCTTGGGAGAAGCACGATCGGAGTGAAGAGGAGTATCTCTATAAACTTTATCATGCAGGATTCCTCAACATGCCGTGGAACAAGCTGTTTAAGAGAGAACTGATACGGGAAGAGTTTCCCCGGGAGCTCAATCTGGGGGAGGATCTTTTGTTCAATCTGGCTTATCTGAAGCAGGTTAAGACCTTTTCCGTGGTCAGTGCACCGGTGTATGAATATATTCAGGATGACAGGGGTACGACGCTCTCGACCAAACGCAGGGAGAACAAGCTGACACTTACGATGCAGCTTTACGGGAGAGTCTGCGAGGCTTTTCGGGCGCTCTTTCCCGGCCATAAGGAGAACTGTGCATTGCGCGACAAGCTGGTCAAGGAATTTTTGGATGACGTGGAGGAACTGGCTTTTGAGAACGCGATGGGGCGGGATGCCAAAAAGAGTCTCATCCGAACCTATGAGGATCAGCTGAGTGAGGTTCTTCGGGATGCAGAGGAAAAGATCCATCTGCATCTACTCGATTATAAGATCATCTATTTTTTTATGAAGAGAAAGCAGACGAACCTTGTGTATCTCATGGTATATTGCAGGGGAGTGATCGTCAGGCTATTGCGCAAGAGGTAAATGACTATGCAGCCGCTCATATCCGTTATTGTCCCCATCTATAATGTGGAGGCCTATCTGGAACGATGCGTAAAATCCATACAGTCGCAGACATATTCCAATCTGGAGATCCTTTTGGTCGATGACGGATCGCCGGATGGGTGCGGTCTGCTCTGCGATTCCCTTGCCGAAAAAGATTCGCGGATCCGTGTGATACACAAGCAAAACGGCGGACTCTCCGATGCGAGAAATGCGGGGCTTGATAAGGCCTTGGGAGAGTACATCGCATTTGTCGACAGCGACGATTACATTGCACCGTCGTTTGTCCGGAATCTGTATGAGCAGCTCATTGCCACCGGGAGTGATGTCGCTCTGTGCTCCTATGTCACGGTGACGGGCGAAGCGTTGGAAGAGGTTTCGGATGATCCGGTCGTGGAAGTATATGACAGGAATGCGCTTTTGAGAAATCTTTACGACGCCAATCACGAGGATGCGACCTATTTCATCGTTGCATGGAATAAGCTTTACAAGAGTGCGTTGTGGAGAGAGGTCCGTTTTCCCAAGGGAAAGATTCATGAGGATGAAGCTACCACATACCGGATCTTTGATCTTTGCCAAAAGGGCGTGTATGTAAAGACCCCGATGTATGGGTATTATGATGCCGCCGGTAGTATCACGAGGGAGGCCTTTTCCCTTCGGAGACTCAACTGGATCGATGCGCTTGATGAGAGGATCCGTTTTTTTGAGGAGAAAGGGGAGCCGGAGCTTGTGGCCTGTGCACTCAGAGCGAGGGCGGACGGTGCGATCCGTTATTATTATCCCCTTGCTGCCTTCTGCAGGGAGCACCCATCGTGCAGAGGCGAGATGAAAAGGCTGAAGGCCTGTGTGAAGAAGGCGAGAGTGGCGAATCGGAGGTATCATAATCTGAAGCTCAGAACATGGATCGGATACCTTATCTTTGCGGTGAGCCCGTATATATATCGAAGATTGAATCCTGAGATGAAAAACAAAGGATAGGAGAATACCATGCCAAAGGTCAGTGTTGTCATACCTGTCTATAATATGGAAAAATATCTGGAACGCTGCATGGAGAGCGTTCTGGGTCAGACGCTTGCGGATATCGAGATCCTGCTCGTAGATGACGGCGGAAGCGATGCCTCGGTGGAGATGTGCGACGAATATGCAAAGAAGGATCCGAGAGTCCGCGTGCTGCACAAGCCAAACGGCGGTCTGACCAGTGCCTGGAAGGCGGGCAGTGAGATGGCTCTGGGGGAGTATATCGGCTATGTTGACAGCGATGATTATATCATGCCGGACATGTATGAACGCCTTTATGAGGAGGCCTCCGCTCACGATGCGGATATCGCCTGCTGTGGTCTGCGACATGTCTATGAGCAGGGAGAGCGGGAAGAGTGGACCGAGCAGATGGAGTTTTCAAGGAATGTGTTTACCCCTTCCCAGCTGATCGATGAGATGTTTCCGATCCTGATCAACGACGGAAGTTTTTTTGGACGGAGGCTGCAGCCCAACCGTGTGACCAAGCTGGTGAGACGGACGCTCGTGCAGAAAAATCTGTCTCTGTGCGCCGATCGGGTCAGCATCGGCGAGGATTATCAGTTTTCGCTGTGCATGTTCCTGGATGCCGCAAAGGTAGTTGTGGTCAGAGACTTTTTTCCGTATATTTATTTTATGAATGACAGCTCGATGACCATGAAATATGATGTCACTTACATGGATAAGATACGGATCATGAAGGAAAATCTCTCGCGCATTTCGGATCAGAAGGGGATCTATGATTTAAAGCCGCAGATCATAAACGATTTTTTGTGCCTGACCGTTTTGTATGTCAAGGGCGGCATTTACAAGAAGAAAAAGGCGCCTTACCGGGAACATCGCAGCGATATGAAGCGTGTGCGGGAAAGAGCGGATGTGGAAGAGGCGCTGCGCTGCCACACGATGGACCGTCTTACCCCCGCAGAGAAGCTGTTTTTATTTCTGCTCAAAAAGCGGATGTATCTTGCGATCTTTCTCGCGGTGCGCATGTATTT
>JAGBQU010000303.1 GCA_017632755.1 Lachnospiraceae bacterium | reverse complement strand
TTCTGGCGCCCATTCTCGTGCCGCTGGTGATTGTTCCGCTGGAAATACATTATTTTGACAAGAAATAATCTCAGAAAGAGACACAAAAAAGATGAACCGTCCGGGGAGACGGTCCATCAAAGGGGAGTATAAATAAATATATAAGGGCTTCAAACAAGAAGTTGTTTCTTGTTTATGGTTAAATTATAGTACGAAAGTACCAGAAATGCAAGTCTTAAAACCCGACAAAATAGTACCCTGGTACCATGAAAGAATTTGTATATTTTCCACAAAAGAAAGACATACTAAGACTGTAACTATAAGAAAGAGGAGGACTTAGATATGTCAAGAAATGATTACAGTGATTATTCAAAGAACAATTCTTCAAACAGCACCGGCAGCTCAAACAGCTCAAACAGCTCAAACAACAGCTCAAACAGCTCAAACAACAGCTCGAACAGCTCAAACAACAGCTCAAAGAATAGTTCCAAGAACAATTACAACAACTGCGATAACTACTAGGATTTGCGAAGGGGAGACGGATTCCGTCTCCTCTTTTGCTTGACAGCGCATTGGATTCAATTTACTATAAGCGTATGAAAAGATATGAATTGATAGCCCCCTGTCATTTTGGTCTGGAGGCGTTGTTGAAAAAAGAAATACTGGATCTGGGATACGATATTAGCATGGTGGAAGACGGACGTGTCACCTTTATAGGGGACGCGGAAGCGGTCTGCCGCGCTAATATATTTTTGCGCACTGCGGAGCGGATTTTGATCAAGATCGGTTCGTTTCATGCGGAGAGCTTTGAAGAGCTCTTCCAGGGAACAAAGGATCTGCCGTGGGAGGAGTTTATTCCGAAGGATGGTAAATTCTGGGTGGCAAAGGCGGCCAGCGTAAAGAGCAAGCTGTTTAGCCCGTCTGATATCCAGTCCATCATGAAAAAGGCGATGGTGGAGCGTCTGAGACAGAAGTATCATATGGAGTGGTTCCCGGAGGACGGCGATCGTTTTCCGGTGCGTGTTTTTCTGCACAAGGATCAGGTGACGGTTGCGCTTGATACAAGCGGGGAATCTCTGCATAAGAGAGGATACCGTAAACTCACGGCCAAGGCGCCGATCGCGGAAAATCTGGCAGCGGCGCTGCTCATGCTCACGCCGTGGAGGAGTGACCGCATACTGATCGACCCGTTTTGCGGCAGTGGAACGATACCGATCGAGGCTGCGATGATGGCAGCCAATATGGCGCCCGGAATGCGACGTGGCTTTCTGGCACAGGGATGGGAGCATCTCGTTCCGGGGCGAGAGTGGGCGGACTGCAGGCAGGAGGCACAGGAACTTGTCACGCCGGATGTCGAGACAGACATACAGGGATTTGACATTGATCCGCAGATGGCTAAGATCGCCAGGGAGAACGCTGCTCTGGCCGGCGTGGATCACCTCATCCATTTTCAGGCCCGTGATGTGGCACAACTCAGCCATCCCAAAAAGTATGGGTTTATCGTCACAAACCCTCCTTATGGTGAGCGTTTGATGGACAAGGCGCAGCTGGAATCGCTTTACCGTACCTTAGGAGAACGCTTCCGTGCACTTGACAGCTGGTCTCTGTACATGATCACATCCTATGAAAATGCGCAGAGAGATATCGGGCGAAAAGCGGATAAGAATCGAAAAATATACAATGGAATGATGAAAACGTACTTCTATCAGTTCATGGGTCCGAGACCTGTGAAGAGGGGGTGAATCAATGCATACCTCCACGAACCGAAAAATCACGATCTGCAGTATCTTGCTGGGAGTATTGTGTATGTCGGTCATGATACGCTATGGTTTACATAAAGAAATAACTGTCGCGGCGCAGGAGATACAGGAGAGCGGACAGCAAAGTATCGCTGACCACCTTGACGGAGATTTTGCCGAGTTTTATAAGGAGGAAAATCTGCAGAGTGCGCTTACCGTGGTGCTTCCCGCCGGTTATGATGCAGATGCCGTGCAGATCAGTGAGGATCTGACAGGCCGCCGGGTGCAGCTCGTCTTTGAGAATGTGGAACCTGATTATTTTCACATGTACCCGCTCATTGGATCATCGGTGGGCGTTTATGACATCATTGCCCGCGCAGAAGACGGAAAGACGGCACTTGACATTTATCTGGATCGCTTTTTAGCCTGCAGGGAAGAACGGCAGCCGGGAGCGATCAGCCTGTCTTTTGTCAATATCAGGGAAAAATATGATAAGATCGTTGTTCTGGATGCCGGAGCCGGAGGAGAAGAGAGCGGAGCGGTTTATGCCGGTGTAAAGGAGAAGGACATCAATCTTGACATTGTGCAGCGCTTGAAGGAGAAGCTGGAGGAAAACGATATCGCTGTCCTGTGTACGCGGATCGCGGATCAGACGATCTCTGTGCAAAGGCGGATCGAACTTGCCAACGAGTCGGATGCTGATCTGTTTTTGGGGGTTCAATGCTCCTATGATGAGACAGATCCGTTTTGTAACGGGATCACAACGTATTACAATGAAACGTTCTTTATTCCCGAATTCGGAAATGCTGATCTTGCGTATGAAGTCGAAGAGCGGCTGATCCATATGACAGGTGCTGCTGCGCTGGGACTGCAGGCAGGGGAAGATGAAATGGAACTGCTCAGATATATCATGACTCCCGCGGCATGTGTCAAGGTTGGTTTTTTATCGAATGAGAAGGAACGTGGGCTGCTGGATGAGGCAAGCTACCGCGATAAGATCGCCGAGGGATTGTATCAGGCGGTCACGAGTTCCCTTGAGCAGATTGGAAAGCAGAGGTAGAATATATGAGAACAATTGTTTTGGCTACAACAAATATGGGAAAAGTGAATGAGGCTCTTGAGATCATGTCAAGCAGCGGATATCAGGTTATCTCCCTGAAGGATGTGGGAGTATCTGCAGACGTTGATGAGAACGGATCCACGTTTGAGGAGAATGCGATGATCAAAGCGGAGGCATTTGCAAAGCTTGTGACGCAGGTTCCCGCTTATCGCGATGCGATCGTGTTTGCGGACGATTCAGGTCTGGTGATCGACTGTCTGAACGGTGAACCGGGGATCTATTCGGCCAGATATCTGGGAGAGGATACACCCTATGAATATAAAAACAAAGAGATCCTTCGCAGGCTGGAAGGGGTACCGGATGAGGAGCGCAGCGCCAGATTTGTGTGTGCGATCGCGGCTGCTCTGCCGGATGGCAGGATGCTCTGCGAGACAGGTACCATGGAGGGCAGGATTGCATATGCTATCGAAGGAAGCAACGGCTTTGGATATGATCCCATCTTTTTTCTGCCGGAGTATGGAATGACATCTGCGCAGATCTCCCCGGAGGAAAAAAATGAGATCAGCCATCGCGGCAGAGCATTGAGACTGATGAAGGAAAGATTAGATGAAGATTTTAATTGTAAGTGACACGCATAGGATCAACGATAACTATCTGGAGGCCGTTGAAAGAGAAAAACCGCTGGATATGGTCATTCACTGTGGCGATGTCGAGGGGAGTGAGTACCTGATCTGCGAGGCGGCACAGTGCCCGGTTCATATCGTGTCCGGGAACAACGATTTTTTCAGTGATCTGCCAAGAGAGATCGAACTGCCGCTTGCGGGTCATCGTATTTTTATCACACACGGCCATTCCTACTACATTTCCATGGGACGCGAGATCCTCAAACAGGAGGCGGTCAGCAGGGGATGCGATCTGGTCTTTTTCGGACATACCCACCGTCCGGTGATCGATGTGGATCAGGAGATCACGGCAGTGAATCCGGGAAGTCTTTCTTATCCGCGTCAGGAAGGCCGGCGCCCCAGCTATGTGGTCATGACATTGGATAAGGATGATAATGCATCTTTTGAGATCCGGTATTTGTGAGCCGGAGTGAGCCTTGGACGGGTACGAGAACGATGGGAAAAAGCCGGAAAAGTTGAAAGTTAAAAAAAGAGGTTGACATTCCACCGCTCGTCCTTTATAATATGTTTTGCGTCGCAGAAATACAGACAAGAAGGATGACGGGGTGTGGCTCAGCTTGGCTAGAGCGCCTGGTTTGGGACCAGGAGGTCGCAGGTTCGAATCCTGTCACCCCGATGTGTGTATAGTTCAGATGATCTGCGGGTGTAGTTCAATGGTAGAACACTAGCCTTCCAAGCTAGACACGTGGGTTCGATTCCCATCACCCGCTTACACTTTTTATAA
>JAGBQU010000302.1 GCA_017632755.1 Lachnospiraceae bacterium | reverse complement strand
CATCCGGGATGTCGGCGTCGGCGATTCCGCGCTCTGTCTGAATGTGGTGCAGACGAATCATCCCGAGGTGGGCACGGCAGATATGGCGGGCTGGCTCGTAATGGCCGAGGTTTTGGATGCCGATATTGCGAACATCACAGAGTTCGACGCACAGATGGTCAAGCCAGAAGATCCGATCGGGGATCTGTTTGAGACTATCATGTCATCGCCATCCGTCTCCTCCAATCCGGGGGATTATATAAGGGCTCATGAATATGAGCATCAACAGCTCCTGGCAAATCCGGACGCCACGCTGCAATACATCTTTGCGGAGTTTTTGAACGCGCAGCGGACGGGTAACAGTCAGACCGGGTTGAAAGGTCATATCATGATGCGCATTCTGGATGAACTTGCGCCGGAATCACAGCTCGAGCTAGAGGCAAAAACGAGCCAGGCATACTTTGACGAATGGGCGGCCTATGCGCAGCGAATGCGGGAAGCGCACGGGGATGCATGGATGAAGGAAAACCTGCCGGCGATGTATCTTCTGCTGCAGATGATTGATGAAACCATCACGCCAGTACAGCTTCCCGGATCGATACCGTATGGCTCCTTCTCGTTCGAGGAGGTAAAGAAGAGCGTGGATTTCGATGCACCCAGCGTCAAGACAGACGGCTTCGTTAATGTAGATGAAATCGAAATGGGCTGGCCGATGGATCGTGCAAAGCAGGAAGTCACGATAGATCAGGATCTGGCGCAGATGTTTTATGACGATGCTGCGGATGTCTGGATGGTCCATTTCTGGAATTCAAAGAGGGCCGGCGGTGACGAAACCGTATACCTCAACGGAAAAGGCGTCACGCTGCTGATCGTATACGGTGAGTGAGGAATTTATGAGTGCAAGAGCGGATAAACCGTGGGAAAGCATGACGCATGAGGAAAAACAGGCGTGGCTTTTCCGACAGCAGAAAGAAACCTTATCTCGATTTTTGGAACATGGCACCATTTCCAAAGCTCAGTTCGACAAAAGTCTGCATACTCTGATTGAGAAAATGGGCGTTGTGGACCGGAAAAACTGATCCTTTTGATAATCCTCTCAAAGGTACAGCCCCAACAGGCATCGTTCTGTTGGGGTTATATCTTTTCGGATTGACGACCGTCTGGATAATCTCCGTGATATTCAGCATTTGCATATGCTGTGATATGCACACCTTCAGCTTTGTCAGCATGATCAAAAACATTCCTGATAATCGAAATCCATCGAAAACTGTCGATCATTTGTGCTCGCATTTCGGAGGGGAGAACCCTTATACTAAGTGTATCCGAGATGGGAGGGAAATGTCATATGACAGAGCGGGAAATGGTCCGAACGGTGCGGCTTTTGAAGATCCATCGGTCGATTAAATACATCCTTGCGATTGCTTTCATCATTTCTGCGATTTGGTCAACATTTCATCGGCACTACATTGTGGTGAAGGAGCCAGATACAGGTGCTGTGATGATTATCGAGATGCAGCGAAAGTATACCGGAGACGAGATCATTTTGCTAAAGGACAATCGCCTGACATTTTTCCCTCAAGGACCCGCTCTATCGTCCGAGCGCTCTCAATCTCGTCAACGGCAGAAAACATATACACCACATAGACGGTCGGACTCAAATCGCGGACTTGCCCTTTG
>JAGBQU010000301.1 GCA_017632755.1 Lachnospiraceae bacterium | reverse complement strand
CTATTGCACGGCGTATGCCATCGATATCCGGATGGGAAGTCAGCGCCGGAAGATTCAGATGCTCATATACATATTTGGTGGAGACATCGATGTCCGGCTTTGCAATGACAAGTTCACATGACGGTGGTGTAGGAAGCGGTGTGAGTACCTCTCCGATCCCCTCGGACAAGGCACATCCTCCCATAATGCAAAACGGGACATCCGCACCGATCTGTACACCCAGCTTAAGCAATGTTTCCTGATCCAGCCCAAGCCCGAACAGTTCATTCAATCCGCAAAGCGTCGCTGCCGCATCGGTACTTCCTCCTGCCATTCCCGCTGCGACCGGGATGCGTTTTTGCAGATGGATATCGACACCTTTCTTTGCCTGTGTATGATCCAGGATCAGCTTTGCCGCTTTATAGATCAGATTATTTTCATCACAGGGAAGCTTTGTGTCATCACAGGTCAAAGTGATCACTTCATCCGCTCTCTGTGTAAACATGAGGGTATCATATACATCCACGGTCTGCATGATCATCTTTACATCATGATACCCATCCGGCCTTCTCCTTAGTACATCCAGCCCCAGATTTATTTTTCCATACGCATTTCGGGTTAATTGATTCATATTGTACACTCCTTTGTACTTTGTATACAATTATATGCTCACAGCAAACAAAATGCAAGTATTTTGGCATAGCAAAAACCCCGGAGATCCCGGGGTTTTTGTATGAAATCAATGATCATATGCATTATACCTGTGCAGTCTGTTCCGCATTCTGGTAATCTTCGAATTTTTTGATAACCGCATCATAGGTGCGCTGCGAAATATCGGGCAGCTCCTTGCCCCATGTCTTGGTAGCCTGCTGGAATCCCTTCTTAAACGCTTCCAGCATCTGATTCATCTTTTCCGGTTCTCCGCCGGAAATCGCCTTTGCAAAGTCTAAGATACGATCCGAGGTCTGTTCAACACCCCAATACCCATCCTCTGCGATATCAGCCTGTGCCTGCGCTTTTGTCGCAGGATCGACCGTGAAATTACCACCCGCCAGAAAACTAAAAATATCGTCTGCCTTACCGATCGTCTGGCCCTGTTTGGTGATCAGTTGTTCAACAAGGCTCTTCATCTGCGATGTTCTTGCATCCGCATCGGCTTTCAATTTTGCTACAAGCTGTGGATCAGCCTTATACGTCTTGGCACTCTTCACTGTGTCGGCTGCAGAACCCGGCTCATATACGGCAGCTTCATTCGATGCGCTTTTGGAAGCTGCACCTGTTTCCTCGGCGGCAGGCTTTGCAGGACTCTTAGATGCATACGTGTTTGCTGAATACACATCCTTCGAACTTGTAACTCCATTTACACTCATCCTCATCCCTCCTTGGTATTTTACTCATCATTTGCGATTGCTCTACCGTTTGAAATATTCTTGCTATTTTCATCGGCATATCGCCGGAAAAACTTTAGATTTTCCGCAAAATTCGTCGCACTTTTTTACATTCTCACAATGAGAAGCTTTTCCGCCGGTCTTATGACATCCTGTGTCAGTCCGTTGATCTCTTTGATCCTGCCAACCGGGATATAATATCTCTTCCCGATATCCCAGAGGCTGTCACCGTCTCTTGCGATATACACTGCCATGCTGGGCATTTTGCGCATCTTCTCCCTATCAAGCGCTGTGACAGTCACATCCCGTATGATCGTCTCGGTCATTTCATCAAAGGCGATCACGGACAGGCGGATCTGGGCATGGCACTCGGCCTCCCCGCTCCCTGACAATGTCATGCAGGACTGGTCTACGTCTGCATACACACGCAGTCTGCTGCCCTGAAGGATCCCCTTTACATCCATCGTGTTGTGAAAAGGCATCGTCTGTCTGCAGGATG
>JAGBQU010000300.1 GCA_017632755.1 Lachnospiraceae bacterium | reverse complement strand
TCTTTAATCTGACGATTTTCGGAGCGGTTTCCGGTCCGAGTATTTTTGGTGCCCAGTTTTTTGGCAAAGGAGATGCGGAGGGGCAGAAACATACCTTCCGATTCCGCCTTTTGCTCTGCATCGGGATCATAGCTGCTGCCTTAGCCATCTTCTCCATGCTGGATACACAGCTGATTTCCCTGTATCTGTCAAAGGATGACGCACCGGATGCGATCGCCGCAACCCTGTCCTACGGCAAAACCTACATGTCCATCATGCTATGGGGACTGATCCCTTTTGGGATCGGGCAAGCCTACTCCAGTGTGGTGCGGGAATGCGGGGAGACCCGGATCCAGATGATCGCTTCCGTGATCGCGGTAATGCTCAATCTGTTTCTCGATTACAGCCTGATCTTCGGTAAGTTCGGACTGCCCAAGATGGGCGTTTCCGGCGCAGCACTCGCCACCGTGTTTGCCAAGAGCATCGAGGCACTCATCGTCATCCTGTGGGTACACCTGCATCCGGAAAAAAACCGCTATATCATCGGTGCTTTCAAGGGATTTTACATTCCGCGAAAACTGGCAGGAGACATGATGCGAAAAGGCTTCCTGCTTCTGGTCAACGAATTTATGTGGTCCGTGGGAATGTCCGTGATCGCCCAGTGCTATTCGATCCGCGGTCTGAATGTTGTCGCCGCCCGTAACATAGCCGGAACCATGATCAATCTTTTTAACGTGATCTATATTCAGCTCGGTTCCTGCATTGCCATCATGGTCGGAGCCAAACTCGGTGCACAAAAGCTCGAGGAAGCAAAGGATCTGGACAACAAGCTGCTCTTTTTCTGCGTGGCCTCGACCTTTGTGGTCACCTTGTGCATGCTTCCCATTGCACACATCTTTCCGAACCTTTACAACACCGAGATGCCGATCAAAAGACTTGCCACCTACTTCATCACCATTCAGGCGCTGGCAATGCCGCTTTGGTCTTATACCCACGCCTGCTACTTTACACTGCGCAGCGGCGGCAAGACCGGTCTTACCTTCCTGTTTGATTTCGGTTACACCTGGGCCGTCATGATCCCGCTGGCTTTTGTGCTCTCCTATTTTACCGGGCTGAATATACATATCATCTTTGCCATAACCACCTTTTCCGAGATCATCAAGGTGTTTATCGGCTACTATTTTGTGCGCAGCAATGTATGGCTCAATAACATCGTGTCGGGAAACGATCACGATGCATAGCACGCCCTGTGTGATATGTCCCCACTGCTATGCATCGCATCTGCTCGGCAATGTGTCGCTTTCGACTATGTATACCATCTGCCGAGTGATGCGATCTCTGTGCGGAATCTCTCTATTACGAAGTCCGGGCTGATGATCTTAACATCGGTACCCAGGGCAAAGATCCATCCGAAGAACTGGTCGCTGAGAGCCACCTCAACGCTGGTCTGTGTCCAGCCTTCCTCGCCGGATGGACGAATCGTGATATCTTTTCCAAAACGATCCAAAAAGACTCCAATGATCTCATTTTTAAAGCACAACTTAACCCTTGTCTGCTCACCGCTGAACATTCCGAAATTCATCCTGGTATATGCTGCCATGTCAAACCTGCGAAAATGCTCTTTTCCTTCGCGCTTCTCATCCATACGCTCAATATTTCGCATCTTATCTACGCGGTAGTGCCGGATGCCTCCCGCCTGTGCATCGAACGCGATCAGATAATAGTTTTCATCATCCCATGTGAGCGCCCACGGACTCACCTCATAGGGTTCGTCTCTTCGGGGCTCCATTTTTTTATCCAGATTCCAGCGCAGATACTCAAAGCGGATCCGGCGGTTTTCGGCGATCGCATTGTGGATGTCGTCCACGATATAATAAATGCTTTCGTTCATGGTCTTGATGCGTCCCTGCACCACAACCTGCCTCTTAAGCTGGGATGCCTCATAGTCACTCGCCAGTCCGGTAAGTTTCTTGATCAGCTCATTGGATTTTTTTTCCGTGATAAACTTGGAGGACTGAATGGCGTCCACCAGAAGCTTGAGTTCGGCGATCTCAAACTGTTTTTTCCCCACATGGTAGTAATAATTGCGGCCGACCTTCTCCCCGATCACATCGATTCCCAACGTGCGCAGCGCCTCGAAATCATCATAGAGACTCTTCCTGTCGGCACTCACTCCGTAGGCCTCCAGCGCACTTTGTATCTCGGACATCGAAAGGCCGTGCGCATCGTCCGTCTTTTGTGTCATGATACGTCCAAGATAATATAGCTTTAACTTTTGATTGGCTCCCTTCGGCATGCGTATCCCCCTTTCCCTCATGTAAGAAAGAATGTTTTCTCATTATGAAATGAAAAGCTCCGGAAAAAACCGGAGCTTAACCTTATCTATTCTGTTTTCTGCAGGGATGCCAGAGATTTCTGTAAATCCTCATCGGAAGGGATGTAATCCGACATCTGACCATTGTTGAACTTCTCATAAGCAACCAGGTCAAAATCTCCCGTACCGGTCAGACCGAAGTCGATATTATTCTCCTCACCGGTCTCCTTGCACTTTAGCGCCTCGTCGATCGCAACGCG
>JAGBQU010000299.1 GCA_017632755.1 Lachnospiraceae bacterium | reverse complement strand
GATCAAGGAAAAATACGGTCTTTTGGCCGTCCATGACATCCACATAGTAGTGGACGCCATTTTCTGTGATCTCTACCTTGGTGTCAAAAGGCTCGCCGATAAAGCCTTTATAAAGCTCCATCCCTTCCTGCCTGCGCACCTTGGCATCGCTGCGTTCATAAATCCCGCGGATCGTGATGCCGTCCCGGGCAAGAACATCAATAAGCGTATCCAGAATCAAAGGCTTTAAGCGGTCGATCCCCAGTGCAAGGGACTGGACAACCAGCACATCCTCGAATTTGTCGATCACGATGCCGGGCAGAAAATCGGCCTCACCAAACAAAAGCCTGCAGCTGGAGGTGTCGACGACTCTTTTGCGGTATTCCCATGCATCCTCGATGCGCATGCGGATAAATGTCTCGTCAATCGCCTGATCGGCTTTTCGCGTCAGCATGCGGATGCGGATCTTGGAGTTTTGATTGATGAATCCGCGCCCCAGCGGGTAGCCGTCAAAGTCGTGGACGATCACGACATCTCCGTTGGTAAAGCGTCCCATGATGGATTCGATTTCGTTGTCATAGATCCACGGGCCACCGGATTTTAAGTAGCGGCCCTCCCCTTTTTTCAGTGTTACGATCGCATGATCCATATCTTCCCTCCATATATTACGCTACGTACATCGATGTTGCACGCAGATAAAGTTTCTCTGCACGATACCGGCATTAGATGATGTCGGGGTCAAAACCCGATATCCGGATTGTTCCGTGTTTCGCACTCCCACAATTCTCCCACATTCCACACTTTCGTGGCGCATTCGCACCACTTCGTGCTCCATGTGGGGCGGGTCATAAAGTCGCTCACCCACTTTCGAACATGTTCAAAGTGTGTTCGAACTTTTGACCCTGATATCATATTATATCATACTTGTGCTTTTTTCCCAAGAACTATGTCCTGCGAACATCACGTTTTCATAGTGCTCCTTTGCTGAACGCGCAGAGTGATAAAGCGCGGTTATAGCGGACGAAATACGGAGTAGCCGGATTGCCATCCCATATGGAGAGTGAAAAGTCTCAGAAAAAAGACTTGCATATCAGAACATTTGTTCTTATAATAAAAGAAACAAGAACGGATGTTCTGATACGGGCAAAAAGACCGGAAAGGATGATGGGGAGAATGGATATACAGATGCAGGCGGATACGCGGTTACAAGCGGATATGGCAGAGCTTCATACGGAGGATCACAAGCTTCCATGCCGCGAGGAAGGTTCCGTCTCGCTTGTGAAGGAACTATCTCTGGATGAGAAGCTTCGCATCCTTGCTGACGCGGCAAAATATGATGTCGCATGTACATCCAGCGGAGTGGACAGAAAGGGCAGGGAAGGTTTTCTGGGGAATTCCAGAGCATGCGGGATCTGCCATAGCTTTGCCTCGGACGGCAGATGTATTTCCCTGCTCAAGATCCTGATGACGAATCACTGTGCGTACGACTGCAAATACTGCATCAATCGCAGATCCAATGATGTGCCGAGGGCAACCTTTTCTCCGGATGAGATCTGCCGGCTCACCATAGAGTTTTACAAGCGAAATTACATAGAGGGCTTGTTTTTGAGCTCAGGAGTCCTCAACAATCCCACCTATACGATGGAAAAGATGTGTGAGACACTCTCGCTTCTGCGCGGGAAATACCATTTTAACGGATACATACATGTCAAGACGATACCCGGGGCACCGGATGAGCTTTTGGCCAGCGCAGGGTATCTGGCAGACCGCATCAGCATCAACCTCGAACTGCCGACGGAGGAAAGTCTCAAAAAGCTTGCGCCCAATAAGAGCTTCCAGACGATCTTAAATCCGATGGGCAAGGTCAGCAGCACAATCGCGGCGCACCGGCTTGCCATCGGCAAAGATGCCCGCATGGAGCGGAGCATGTCAAACCGTTATCTGGAAAACAATATCTTCCGGAGCGCAACCATTGAGCAAAAGGCGCAGACCGAGCTTCCTGCGCCGGTTTTTAAGGGGGATCTGCAAAGACCCTTTGCACCGGCGGGGCAGAGCACGCAGATGATCATAGGAGCCACCGGGGAGTCCGATTACAACCTGATACAGACGACGCAGAAACTGTATCAGGGTTATGACTTAAAGAGAGTGTTTTATTCCGCATATATCCCGCTCAATGAGGATCCGGCGCTTCCCGGCCCGGGCAGCGCGCCGCCGCTTTTGCGGGAGCACCGTTTGTATCAGGCGGACTGGCTGCTACGCTTTTACGGCTTTGAGGCGGATGAACTTCTCTCGGAGGAGAAGCCCAATTTCAATGAACTTCTCGATCCCAAGTGTGACTGGGCGCTCAGGCATCTGGAACTTTTTCCGGTCGAGATCAGGACCGCGTCCTACGATATGATCCTTCGCATTCCGGGAATCGGTCCCAGATCGGCCGCCCGGATCGTGAAGGCAAGGCGTTACGCAGGGCTGACCTTTGAGCATCTCAAAAAGATGGGGGTGGTCTTAAAACGCGCGCACTATTTCATTACCTGCAACGGAAAGATGATGTACCCGACCCCGATCGACGAGAGATATATCACAAGGCAACTGACAGCCTCCAATCAAAGGGAGACCTGGCAGATCGCCTACCGGGATCAT
>JAGBQU010000298.1 GCA_017632755.1 Lachnospiraceae bacterium | reverse complement strand
TCGCTTTTTTCTCATTTACTATTTTTATCAGATCGGATCGAATATATCCAACCAGCTTCTTTCCACCACTCTTTAGGGAAACCTGATACCATGTCCGCGCATCCGCACCGGTGGTCTTTTGAAGCAGCGTCAGCTTCGTGTTGTTTGGCGCCACGGTCACGATGGCGGATGTTGTGGAATTCGATGAGCGGATCCGCACACCGGTTCCCTTTACCTTAGCCTTTCCCTCCACCTGACCGGAATCTCCGGCCTGCGGTGCGCCCGCGGTATCTGCGGCGCCGGTCTTTGCGGGATCGGCACTCGAAGGTGCCTGCACATCTGTCGCTGCATTCTGTGTGGACACAGCCGAGGCATCTTCCAACGTGAGAAGGTCTCCTCTGATGTATCCCTTTTTTCCTTTACTTATGTCAACCACATACCACGTTCTGCCATCCGTACCCGTCACGGAATCCGTGATGTAAAGACTGCTGCCCGCCGCGGCGGAGGATATGACCTGACCGGATGCACCGGCCTCACTTCTTATGTTGATTCCCTTATCCTTTACCTTTGCGTTTGTCGGGGTGAATGCCAATGCCCTCGCACCCGCAAGTCCCCATATGGTCAGGGAAAGGATCGTCGCAAAGCATATTGCTTTTTTCATCTCACTAACCTATCAAATCCCCCTGTAATCGCTTACAGAGGGATCCTCCTTATCTTGAAAAACGTCTCTCGCCCTTGGCTTCATGTTTGTCCACGCTGAAGCCACCTTGAATATGTGACTGTCGCTTTTCCTTCTCCTCTTGCTCGATCTGCCTGTGCAAAAAGGTCTCACATCTTTGGCAATACATACCGCTGTAGATTCTTTCGCCACAGCGCTCGCAGGTAAGAAATGCAGGGGAATCCGACGCGATCGTGAATCTTGCCTCCCGCACCATACGCTTGATCGCCGAGACCGTGACGCCGGTATATCCTGAAATCTGTGTCATATTGGCTGTACCGTTCGTTTCAAGAAACCTGCGCACCTTTCCATAGTCGTCATAATCAAGCTTCCCGCACTTTTCACAGCGGTACTCGCCGACCCCCTCAAAGATCATAATGCCTCCACACTCATCGCATATGATCGGCCGGTTATCCAGTTCAATAGACTTGATCGCTTTTTCGTTCATCTTAAACCTCCATTAGTCTAAAGCACGCATCTGTCGGACAGCAGACGATCAGGCCAAAAACGCATCATCAATCGCCTTACCGATATCATGGCGCATATACTTGTTCTCAAAAGTGATCCACTCGGTTGCCTTATAAGCGTTCTCTCTTGCCTGTTTCAGGTCATCTCCCTTGGCCGTTACGCCAAGCACACGGCCGCCGTTTGTGACGATTTTTCCATCCACAAGCTTTGTCCCCGCATGGAAACAGTAATAGTCCTCTTTGTCGTCAAATTGCTCAAGTCCCTTGATCTCAAAACCCTTTTCATAGGAAACGGGATATCCCTCAGAGGCGAGCACCACGCAAACCGCCGGATTGTCCTCAAACTCCAACTCCAGCTGATCCAAGGTGCCGTCTATGCATGCATCCACCACCTCGATCAGATCGTTCTTCATGCGCGGAAGGACAACCTGCGCTTCCGGATCGCCGAATCTGGCGTTGTACTCCAACACACGGGGACCGTCAGGTGTCAGCATCAAACCGAAGAAGATAATTCCTTTAAATTCCCGTCCTTCCGCCGCCATGGCATCCACGGTTGCCTGATAGATATATTTTTTGCAAAACGCATCGACTTCCTCCGTATAGAACGGGCTCGGCGAAAACGTTCCCATACCGCCCGTGTTCAGGCCCTGATCTCCGTCGAGCGCACGCTTGTGATCCTGCGCGGAGGTCATCGTCTTGATCGTCTTTCCATCTACAAAAGATAACACAGACACTTCACGGCCTGTCATGAATTCTTCCACTACCATGCGATTGCCGGCGCTGCCGAAATGCTTATCCAGCATGATCTCTTTCACGCCTGCTTTTGCCTCTTCAAGGGTATTGCAGATCAGTACGCCTTTTCCGAGCGCAAGTCCGTCGGCCTTAAGCACAATGGGCATTTTGGCTGTTTCCAGATAAGCAAGTGCCTTGTCCGGATCATCAAAGGTTTCATAAGCTGCCGTTGGAATGTTATATTTTTTCATCAGTTCCTTGGAAAAAGCCTTGCTTCCCTCTAAGATGGCAGCTTTTTTATCCGGTCCGAACGCACGCAACCCCTCTGCCTTAAGAACATCCACAAGTCCGCCGACCAAAGGATCATCCGGTGCCACAAAAACCAGATCCACAGCTTTTTCCTTGGCATATGCGGCGATCCTGTCAAATTCCATCACGCCGATCGCAGGCTCACACTCTGCGATCCGGGCGATTCCCGCATTGCCCGGCACACAATAGATTTTGTCCACTTTTTTACTCTTTTTCATAGCCGTGGCGATCGCATGCTCACGTCCACCGCTGCCTACAATAAGTACTTTCATACTGTTCCTCCGTTATATGTTTACGATTCTTTGAGGACGGCCTTGCCATCTGCCACGCTCACCCTTCCGTTTGCGATCGCATCGATCACACACGGCAGGATAACCCATTCCGCCTGCTCCATCACACGCCTCTGCAGCGTCGGGGCATCATCCCCCGGCAGCACTTCAACCGCCTTCTGCAATATGATCGGCCCCGTGTCGGTGCCTTCATCCACAAAGTGAACGGTCGCCCCTGTCACTTTTACACCGCGCAAAAGCGCTGCCTCATGCACTTTGAGTCCGTAATAACCCACACCGCAGAAAGAGGGGATCAAAGAAGGATGAACATTGATGATCCGGTTGGGATATCTGCGGATCATCTCCGGCGGGATGTTTACCAAAAAACCTGCCAAAACGATCAGATCCGGCT
>JAGBQU010000297.1 GCA_017632755.1 Lachnospiraceae bacterium | reverse complement strand
TGTATTATATATCAAAAAAGGGGACAACAGTCTGGCAGTCTTGCGTACAAATATGGAAAAACTGATTTCGGCCAAGATACCGAATGCAGATGTATCCGTACTCAGCGCTGCATACGATGAAGATTCCCAGTCCTTGTATTACTCCACGTATGACGGAAAAATCTGGAAGTATGAAGCGGAAAATGCGGATATCTGTCTGTATGACAGTGATGATGAGGAGGGCAGTATTCCGCAGAAAATAAGCTATGCGGACGGTGTCTTATATGTGACGGATATCGGGCTTCGGGACACGATCTGTCTGGATCCGCAGAAGGGAACGGTCAGCAGATTTGCAGTTGAGGAAGAAAGACTGGATCGGGAGATTGCCTATAATCTGTGTGCAGATCATGGGCTCGTTACCGTTACCAGTTATTCGGTTCTTTTGTGGAGTGGCGAAGAATATGAACAGTTATGGGATGTGCCGATATCGCCTCAGATCCAAAGAAGGATACTGGCTGTCTGGATCGCCTTGATACTGGCCGTATTTGCGGGACTCTATTTGCTGGCATGGCTTTTGTACTATGTTTTTGTTTGTTCCAATATCTATACAAAGGTAGCGTTTGTCATTGCGTCCGGGGTAGTGGCTTTGTCGCTGATCCTTACAGGAACATTGTTTCCGGGTATTCAGGAACAGCTGCTTGATGGAATCTATGACCGGATCAATCTGGCTGCTTCGATCACGTTAGAAGAACTGCCGGTTGATTCCTTCCAGAAATTAAGAAAGCCTTCTGACTTTATGAATGAAGATTATAAGAAGGTGCAGCAGGCTTTGAGTAAAGTGTTTTTTGTCGGCAGTGAGGAGGCTGAGGATCTTTATTGTGTGATGTATCAGGTCATTGACGGCACGGTGACATTGTCCTACACGATTGAGGATATCAGCTCGACCTATCCCTATGACTGGGAACTGGATGAAGGTATGCAGAAAGTCATGGACTATGGTCAGACGCAAAGATATACAAGCAATACAAGCTCCGGCAGCTACTTGTTTACCCATAATCCGATTTATGATGAGACAGGAAGTGTCTGCGGCATCATTGAGGTGGGGACAGACCTGAAAAATGTCTATTCGCAGTTGAGCCGGATCTTTGTCCTTCTGGCGATTAATGTGATCGCCATGACCGTTGTTGCGATTATGTTTGTCATCGAACTCATGTATTATGTAAAAGGACGGTCGGAATACAAAAGACAGAAACCGGAGGTATCTTCCAAACCGCTGCCTGCCGAGATCTTCCGTTTTATCGTGTTTTTGATTTTCTTTTTTACCAATTTGACCTGTGCGATCCTGCCTCTGCATGCGATGCGGCTATCTAAGACGGCACACGCATTCGGACTTTCTCCGACCATGCTGGCAGCGATTCCTATTTCTGCAGAGGTTGTGTCAGGGGCAGTCTTTTCTGCGATTGGAGGAAGGATTATCAATAAGCTTGGGACGAAACGTTCTGTGTACGTGAGCTCTGTCATTTTTACGGTGGGACTCGCGATCCGCGTGATCCCCGATATCTGGGTGCTGACTTTGAGCTCTGTTCTTCTTGGGGTAGGCTGGGGAATTCTGCTTTTACTTGTCAATACGATGATTGCGGTTTTGCCGGAAGAGGAAAAGGATAAAGGGTATACCTACTACAGCGTGTCCTCGCTCAGCGGAGCAAACTGCGCGATTGTGTTTGGCGGTTTTTTGGTACAGTGGGTGTCGTATTCGGTACTGTTTGCCATCACGGCAGTGCTGAGCATTGTGCTGTTTTTTGTGTCACGCAAGTACTTGACCAGAGAGGTTTCGCAGGATCTGACGGCATCGGAAGACGGACAGGACGAAAAAGGGCGCATGTCTCTGATTGCATTTTTGTTTAAACCAAGGATCATTGGATTTTTTGTTTTGATGCTGGTTCCGCTTTT
>JAGBQU010000029.1 GCA_017632755.1 Lachnospiraceae bacterium | reverse complement strand
TGTCGGATTTGATGCATGTCTGATGGCAACGGCCGAAACGGTATTGATGATGGATGTGTTCGGCGATTATCTGATCGCCTCCGAGGAGACCGAACCCGGTATCGGCTGGTATTACACCAACTGGCTCACCGCGCTTGGAAAGGATACATCCATGTCCACGCTCGATATTGCCAAAAACATCATCGATGATTTTACCGGTGCGTGTGCATCCCGCTGCAGTGGGCAAAAGACAACGCTTTCCGTCATCGATCTGGCGGAGTTTTCCCACACCGTGCCGGATAAGCTTTCGGCCTTTTCCAAATCAGTGAACAATCTGATTGTCAACGATGCGTACAAGACGGTGTCCGATGCCAGATACGGAACGCGTGAGTTTGCCACAAGCTCCAGGATCGACCAGGTGGATCTGGTGCATCTGGCTGAGAATATTAATACCGAGGAGGGACATGCGCTGGCTGCGGTTTTGAAGGAGGCGGTAAAATACAACCGAATCTCCTCCAATATGAGCAATGCAAACGGCGTTTCCATTTATTTCCCCTATAAGCGTACATCCTATGTGGACAAGGCATGCAGCACCTATGACGACATCGGCATGGATGAGGAATATTCCAAGTGTATCCGCGAATTTGCCGGTCTGGAGACCAGCGGTCAGATTGCAGCGGGCGGAAGCACCGATCCGCTTGGTGTCCTTCTGGGGAGCGGTTCTTCGTCAGGTGCTTCGGGAAGCAGCGAGATGATCGGACAGCTGCTCAACGCGTTTCTTGCAAACCGCAGCGTGGTGGAAGGTCTGGATGATACCAATACAGATTATTATTCGGATCGCGTGCTCACGGATGAAGAGAGCGGTGCGTATATCTCGATGAATTATCTCGATTCCGACGCATTGTTCTGGACGTTAAACGGTGATCATCAATATGTGCTGAGCCTCACCGAGAAGCAGTGGGGACTGGTGCACGATATCGATCTGAACATGTTCTATGACGATGGGGAAGGATATGTGGATCTGGGACTTGACAATATTTTCGACTTTGATCAGGATGGAAACATGATTGCGGATACCAGCGGCACATGGCTGGCCATCAACGGACAGGTCGTTCCGTATTATCATATGGATACCACGGAGGAGGGCGGTGACTCCTACACCATCACAGGCCGTGTGCCGGTATTGTTAAACGGTGATCGTGCAAATCTGATACTGGTATTTACCGACGAAAATCCGAATGGCTATATCGCCGGTGCGACCACAGACTATGTGCGTGGTGAGACGGAGACGGTAGCGAAAAGCATGATCGAACTAAAGGCGGGCGATACACTGGATTTTGTCTGCGATTATTATTCTTATCAGGGCAACTACCGCGACAGCTATCTGCTCGGTGAGCAGATGGTGGTGGGCGATGAGATGACCATCAGCGATGTGCCTGTCGGCGAGGGAGACAGAAAGCTGACTTACAGGCTGACGGATATCTATAATCAGGAGTATTGGACGCCGGTCATAGAGTAAACGCAGCCGATGTGGCGTTTCGCTTCCGGGAGAGTTATCCGGAGCGGACACGGAACTGCCGCTTGCCTAATTCACTTGTTTTTGATACAATAAACCCGTGCATCGGGTGATGCAAAAAGACTATATAATAATGACTTTAAGGAGGTCAAACATGAGTAAGATTCCCTACAAGATTTATCTAAACGAAAATGAAATGCCGACCAAGTGGTACAATGTCAGAGCCGATATGAAGAAAAAACCGGCTCCGATCTTAAATCCCGGAACGCTGCAGCCCGTAAAGCTGGAGGAACTTTCCCAGATTTTCTGTGAAGAACTCGCAAAGCAGGAACTGGATGAGACCACGCCCTACTTTGATATTCCGGATGAGATCAGGGAATTCTATAAGATGTACAGACCTTCGCCGCTTGTCAGAGCTTATTTCCTTGAGAAGAAGCTCGGTACACCGGCGCACATCTACTATAAATTTGAGGGAAACAATACCTCCGGAAGTCACAAATTAAATTCTGCGATCGCGCAGGCTTATTATGCGAAAAAACAGGGGCTGAAAGGTGTTACGACGGAAACCGGCGCAGGTCAGTGGGGAACCGCTCTCTCGATGGCATGTTCCTACTTTGATCTGGATTGCCAGGTATACATGGTTAAGGTTTCCTATGAGCAAAAGCCGTTCAGACGTGAGGTGATGCGCACATATGGCGCATCTGTAACGCCTTCTCCGTCCATGAATACCAATGTGGGACGCAAGATCAACGAGGAATTCCCCGGCACGACAGGAAGTCTGGGATGTGCGATCTCAGAGGCTGTCGAGGCTGCTGTTTCGCAGGATGGATATCGTTATGTGCTTGGCTCCGTGCTGGCTCAGGTACTGCTTCATCAGTCTGTGATCGGTCTCGAGACAAAGGCCGCTCTGGATAAATACGGCATCAAGCCGGATGTCATCATCGGTTGTGCAGGCGGCGGTTCCAACCTTGGCGGACTGATCGCACCGTTTGCAGGTGAAATGCTCAGAGGAGAGGCTGATTATGACATCATCGCTGTGGAACCCGCAAGCTGTCCGAGTCTTACCAGAGGTACCTACGCATATGACTTCTGCGATACCGGAAAGGTGTGTCCTCTCGCCAAGATGTACACGCTCGGAAGCGGGTTCATTCCGTCCGCAAACCATGCAGGTGGTCTGCGTTATCATGGAATGAGCAGCATTGTGTCGGAGCTGTATGATCAAAAGCTGATCCGTGCGGTATCTGCGGAGCAGACAAGCGTGTTTGAGGCTGCGGAAATGTTTGCCCGCGTGGAAGGCATTCTTCCGGCACCCGAGTCCAGCCATGCGATCCGCGTTGCGATCGATGAGGCGCTTAAGTGTAAGGAGACAGGCGAGGAGAAAAATATCGTATTCGGACTGACCGGCACGGGATATTTTGATCTGGTTGCATATGAG
>JAGBQU010000296.1 GCA_017632755.1 Lachnospiraceae bacterium | reverse complement strand
TATACGCAGGAGGAACTGGAGGGGCTGGTGGGCAGTTATGTCCTGCGCAGTCTCGATTATCACATTGCCATGCAGGGTGCCCCAAGGATTGAGGATTACCTGGACGAACAGGAATGTTTTGATGCGTCAGGAAAGCGCAATATGTATATTCCCTATCTGAAGGCGCTCAATGATTATCACACCATCCCCGTGGTCATATCCGAATATGGTGTGACAACCGGAAGAGGAATGGCGCAGGTGGATCAGAATACGGGGCGCAATCAGGGTCACATGACAGAGCAGGAGCAGGGGCAGGCTCTGATCGACTGCTACAATGACATCAGGGAGGCAGGATGTGCCGGAAGTTGTGCTTTCACCTGGCAGGATGAGTGGTTTAAGCGGACGTGGAACACTATGCATGCGGTGGATCTGGACAATACACCCTACTGGAGCGATTATCAGACAAACGAGCAGTATTTCGGCCTGCTCGCCTTTGATCCGGGGAAGGAGAAGAGTGTCTGCTATGTGGACGGGGATATCTCAGAGTGGACGGAAGATGACAAGGTCATCACTTCGGGAGATATGGAACTCTCCATGAAATATGATGAGAAATTCCTCTATTATCTGGTAAAGAAAGAGCATTACGATCCCGAGAGGGATACGATCTGCATACCCATAGATACGACGCAAAAGTCCGGAAGCACATACTGTGAGGAGTATGACGTGAGCTTTGAACGCGGCAGCGACTTTTTGATGATGATCCATGGAAAGGATGAAAGCCGGATCATGGTACACAAGCGCTATGAGGCGCTGATGTCCACCTATGGGGAGATCTATTATCTGGAAAACCCGTATGTGAATCCACCGAGCCGCACCACGCCCCATTTTACCGATATCTATCTGCCGCTGATTTTAGAGGATGTGCTTCCCGAGAAAAACAGCAATATTGCCAAGGGCGTGATGTACAATACCGGTAAATTGCGATATGGCAATGCCAATCCGGATGCGGAGGATTTTGATTCACTCTCTGATTATATTTTCAAGGGAGATTATGTGGAGATCCGGATCCCGTGGCAACTGCTCAATTTCGCAAACCCTTCCGAGATGAAGATCCATGACGATTATTTTTTGCACTATGGGATTGAGTATATTACCATAAACAAAATGTACGTCGGAGTGGGTACATTGGAGCAGGATCAGCGTATCCGCATGGCGCCCTTTGCGCTTCGGCCATGGGGCAGAACGGTCACAGCCCATGAGAGGCTGAAAAAATCCTATTATATTTTGCAGGAATATTGGAAATCTCTCGATGAGGGAAACTGACAAGGTGGTGAGAGCGGTTGAGAAGCGAAGTTCTTTTATATGGCTATGGCCTGGTATGTCTGAGCATGCTCGTGTTCAACATTTCCTACAACATCATATTGAGGCGAAGCGATCGCAAGTTTGACCAGAAGACTGCCGCTCTTGCGCAGATGGTGCGCATACAGTTAAACCGCGTCCGCGCAGGCATGCAGATCGAGAAAAAGCATATGACGCAGCTTCAGAAAAAGCTTTCCAACATCAATTACCTGATCGCTTTTGATCCGGTCATGACGAATGTTCTGGATCAAAACAGTGATCTGCCCGAGATGACATACAAAAAGCATCTCTACCCGGTCTTTTTGCAGCTTGCCATCTACTATCGCGACAGAGACAGCATAGAAGCGGCCTATTTTGCCTATTTTATATCCAAGCACAACATTCGGGGTGAGGGTGCCGCGCTTGAGGATATCCTTGTGGAATACATGAAAAAGGAGAGCCTGTACAGTCATGTGAATGCCTTTCAGGCTTTGTGTGATATCGGCTCCGCAGAGTCGGTCGTAAAGGCGATCATGTTGCTTGACAGAAGAGGAAGCATTCCCCATGAAAAGATCCTCACGGATATTTTATTGTCTTTTTCGGGTTCCTGCAAAGAGCTGATCGACCGGTTCTGGGAACAGTTTGATAAGCTGTCCGTAAAGACCCAGCTTGCCATTCTCAATTATATCCGGTTTCAGACCGGGGAATACTGTGAGAAAATGTATGAGATCATGACCTGCGTGCGCAGGGATAAGGAACTGCGCCTGGCAGCGATCCGGTATTTCGGAAAGTACCGCTATGAGCCTGCAAAAAGAGTGTTGCTGGATTTTATCGCTGACAAGGATCCGCAAGGCTGGGAATATACGGCGACCAGCGTCACCTCCATTGCAACCTATGAGGGGGAAGATGTGAAGGCTGCACTCATACATGCGGTGCACAGTGCAAACTGGTATGTGCGTTTTAATGCGGCAAACAGTCTGGAGGCACTTCATCTGGACTATACGGATCTGATCGATGTGCTCAGCGGGAGCGACCGATATGCCCGTGAGATGATCATGTACCGTCTGGACTTTGAGAGAATGAAAATCGAAGCAGGGGGAGTGGATGCGTGAGAGATATAATCCAGACCTTTTTTAATTATGTAGGTGTCTTTTTTGTGCTGTATATGATCGGCTATGCAAGCTTTCTGTTTTTGTCCGTGACGGTCGGCAGCGCATCCTTATATGCTGCAAAAAGACGTAATATTCTAAAAAATGAACTGCGTCATGATTATTATGTGCCGATATCCATCGTTGTTCCGGCGCACAATGAGAGCATCACGATCGAGGCAACGATCAATTCGCTTCTGGCACTCGATTACAAATTGTATGAGATCGTGGTGGTGGACGACGGATCCTCTGATGACACCTCGCAGGTGGTGAGGGACAGTTTTCACATGATTCAGATCAGCCGCCCCATCCAGCGCAAGCTCAAGTGCCAGCCGGTGGAAGCGATCTTTGAGACACGGGAGTACAAGGTGCCGATCACACTGATCCGCAAAAAAAACGGAGGCAAGGCGGATGCGCTGAATATGGGGATCAACGCCTCCAGATACCCGTACTTTATCTGTATGGATGCGGATTCGGTTTTGCAGAGAGATTCGCTGAAAAAGATCGTGCGACCTGTTCTGGAGGATGAGAGAGTGGTGGCCGTGGGCGGTGCTGTCCGTCCCTGTAACGATGCCGAGCTGGTCGACGGACAGGTGG
>JAGBQU010000028.1 GCA_017632755.1 Lachnospiraceae bacterium | reverse complement strand
TGCAATTATTTGACTCGCTTGTGATGAATTACTCATTTTGTGGACCTCCATTTTATATTAAAAACTAAAAAACAACACTTGCGGTCAGTCTTTTCCCAATTCCAGACCGCATTCTATTGAAGTATATCACACTTTCACAAGACAAGCCAGAGAATTTTTTCACATTTTCTTCAATTTTTTTCATCTTTTTTCTTAACAGACCAGCCATTTTTGCATGATCACCCACAGGCAATATGAAAGATCGATCCTTTGGACCGACTCTCCCGCCGCAACGATCTCCCGACGATAGATCTCATCCCCGACCATATAGCGCAAAACACCGATCTTTTGCCCTTTCCGGATCGGCGCCGTCACCTTACGGGGCACCTCCGCCTCTATCCGTATCATCTCGCCTTCTTTCAGGAGCACTCCGTCGCAGGCTCTGCAGTCTGCATCCTCCCTGACGATAAGAGGAAGCTCGTATGTGCCACCAAAAAGTGTGCCGGGCGAATCTTTTACCTCCACCTTACCCGCCTTTTCGACATCCCCCTTTTCAAACGTTGTGTAGGTATAAGCATCCAGTCCATATTGCATGAGCAGCCGTACATCCTGCCACTTTCGCGTCTTATGCGGCGGCCAGCCGCACGCAAGCAGTGCCACGATCAGGTGACACTCCCCGCTCTTAAGCGATCCGACATAGCAATACCCTGCATTTCCGGTAAAACCCGTTTTTCCCGATTCTGCTCCTTCCATCATCCCTAGGAAAGCATTATGGTTGACACAGGCATATCTTCTGCTTCCCGGTCGGGTTTCCCCACCGGAATCAACACTAACATTGTGAAACGAACAGGACGGCGTCTGTGTGATCTTTAAAAATGTCTCTCTTTGGGGGGATTCGTTTACACAGTATGCCATGATGCGGGCAAGTTCTGTAGCCGTGGTGCCGTGAATGCCGCCCTCGTCCTTGGCATCAAGTCCGTTTGGCGTGATAAAATGCGTGTTGACACAGCCGAGCGCTTTGGCCTTCTCATTCATCATCCGCGCAAATCCTTCCACGCTCCCACCGACAGCCTCCGCGATGGCGACCGCACTGTCGTTGTGGCTTTCCAGCATCAGGGAATACAGGAGGTCCTCCAGATAAAAATGATCTCCCTCCTTCGCGTTAAGCTGTACATCCGGCATTGCGGCAGCCCTCTTCGATATCGTGACCAATTGTGACTTCTCGCTGTTTTCAAGAGCCACGATACAGGTCATGATCTTTGTCGTGCTTGCCATGGGCAAGACGTGATCCCCGTTTTTTTGATATAAAATCCTGCCAGATCCGGCATCCATCAAAACCGCCGCCTTGGCAAACAGCCGTGTCTCCTCTACCCTGTCACTCGCCAAAGCAGGTATGGGATCGATCATCAGCAGAAACAGGGCAACAATGAATGGAAAAAAGCGGACTGTGCGATTGTGTGATCTTATCTTCATTGACGCTCTCTTTTCTCAAACATTATTCAAATATATGTCTTTTTTTATGCCTGCATACATTGTCCTTCCCGATTTACTCCCTGTCGATGAAAACTGCATTTTTTCCCAATCATCATTTTACGTGAATATCATATACTAACAGAAAAAGAAAAGGAGTATACAAATGCCATCCTTTAATCCCTTTTACGAAAAACCCATGCCGCTTGAGAAAGCTTTCATGAACTGGAACGAGATGTATCCTTGTTCTTACAATAAACACACGACCGATCCCTATACCAAATGCCGCATCGTCCTGATGAACGGGACCGAATTTGAAGCACAATGGTTTTCCCGCAATTTTTCCAGACATTGCAACAACAATGATCTCAGACGCGAGCTTGCACTTGTCCGCAGGATCGAGCAACAGCAGCAAAAAAGGATCAGCCTTCTGAAACCGGCCGACGAAACGATCCTCGAACACACCATCACCTATGAACAGCTGGCGGTGGATCTGACGAGCGAACTCGCCAAGCAGGAATGCAGTTGTAATGTAAAAAATGCACTAAACCTCGCACTTTTGGAAGATTTTGATCATCTCTACCGCTATAGCAACCTTCTGAATCTGGAATACAATGTATATCCCGAAAAACTTGTGGGCAGATATACCGAGATCATGCCGGCAAGACCTACGATCTCGGAGCATCGCCATCCGTATGACAGCATCTTCCATGATGTCAACAACGACAAGGTCAGCCTGCTCACCAAGCTGAATATCGGTATCATCACTGCCGCCGAGCAGCAGACCATGAACTACTATATGAACGTAGCTCCCCTATACTGCAAATCCGATATCGGGCGCCGTCTGTACATGGAAATCGGCATGATCGAAGAAGAACACGTCAGCCAGTACGAGAGCCTCAAAGACACAACCGCCACCTGGCTTGAGGATCTTCTGATGCATGAGTACACGGAATGTTATCTGTACTACTCCTGCATGATGACAGAATCCGACCGCTACATCCGCCAGCTCTGGGAGGAATGCTTAGAGCAGGAGATCGCCCACCTGCACAAAGCGAATGAACTGTTAAAGAAATATGAAAACAAAGACTACCAGCAGGTGATCGGTCAGGGCGATACCCCCGAGCTTCTCCGTCTCGGTCCGAACATTGAGTACGTGAGGGAGATTCTCAAAACCACTGTAGGCAATACGGAGAAAAAAGAACAGGTAGTCCCGCTTGGAGCCCTCGGCCGCGAAGATCGTTTCTTCCGTTATCAGGACATTGTGAACAACCCTGTCAGCAGTGTTCCAAGCCATGTAATCATCGAAAAGTATATCCGTGAAAAAGGGCAGGATTATCGCTATGAAGTGGCACCCAATCCGATCCGCCAGCTTAGGAACCGCACACAGGATGATACCGCGCTCGGGCGGATCCCCGATCGAACCCCCGATCAGTATTCTGTCTGTGGAACAACCCAGAACAATTGTCGGTGCAGGAAGTTCCTCGATAACGATTCCGTCAACTTCTAAGGATCTTACCTGCAGCAAAAAACGGCTAAATCTGCCCGTCGCAGATTTAGCCGTTACACTTCATTTTGTCATCACGATGCCGATCAAACCGTTTATGTGTCCCTGATCAGATATCCACTTTCAGCTCCACTTCCTGTTCCGCCTGCTGACGGAACTCCTCGATGCGATCCTGATTCAGCTGGGGAAGTTCCTCAAGGCTCTTGACACCAAAGCTTCTCAGAAACTGCTCCGTCGTGCCAAACAGCAGCGGTCTTCCCGGTGCATCCAGTCTGCCCACCTCGCGGATCAGATCAAATTCGAGCAGACGGTTGATCGCATGGTCACAGCTGACGCCACGTATCTTTTCAATCTCCATACGCGTCACCGGCTGTTTGTATGCCACGATAGACAAGGTCTCAAGCACCGTGTCCGTGAGCACATATTTGCGCGGAACCTTCGCGATCTTAACGAGATACTCATACATTTCCGGCTTTGTGCACATCTGGAAACAATCCTCAAGCTCCAGAAGCGCAATGCCTCTCTTTTCCTTCTCATATTGCTTTTGCATATTCAGGAGAAGCTCCCTGGTATCCTCCTCTGTCTCTTCGATCACCTGAGCAAGCCTTGAAATCTCCACGGAATCACCCATCGTAAAGAGAATCGCCTCCAAAATAGCTTTCTTTTCTTTTGCTGTCTGTTTTTCCACTTTTACCACCTGATCTGTCTCGTATGCCAAACCGAACCTGGCAACGTTTATATCAAAAACTATGCGCTCTGGCGCGTCTCATCGTCCTTGTATTCGATGATGATGTCATCAAAAATATCTTCCTGCGCGACCACGATGCTTCCGCTCTTTATCAATTCGAGCACGATCAAAAAGGTCACAACCGTCTCCATCTTACTCTTCTGGTTCTCCAAAAGCTCCCGGAAGCTGCATCTTCTGATCCTGCGCACAAGCTGTTCCACATACTCCGTCTTGGCATCCATATCCACATCTTCCTTTTCGATCTTGCCGAATGTGGACCGGATCGGATCGATCTTGTCCTCCTGCTTTTTGACGATGGACTTAAAGATCTCATGGAGCTTTGGCAGATTCATATCTCCGATCAGTTCTTCATAGTCGACAGGCTGTCTGTAATCAAGCACTTCCTTGGGAAGCGTAGACTTCTTAAAAAGCACCTTCTCGGCATCCACCTGCCTGTCCTTGAGCTCATAGGACATATACTTGTACATCTTGTATTCCAAAAGCTTTTGCACCAGCTCGGTTCTCGGATCTTCTTCCTCTCCGTCCTCGCCCACCTCCTTGGGAAGTAGCATTCTGCACTTGATATCCACTAAAGTAGCCGCCATGACGAGAAATTCGCTCATGATATTCATATCCCGCGTCTCCATCTGCCGGATATACTCCAGATACTGCGCAGTGATCTCCACGATCGGAATATCATAGATGTCAACCTTATTCTTTTCAATCAAGTGAAGCAACAGATCAAGCGGTCCTTCAAACACCTGTAATTTTACTTCCAGTGCCATTGTATTCCTCCCGTCTTTGCGCTGGATCATCCGGCAAAGCCACAAAATCCCATGCAAAGCCATCCTCTATAGCCTATCCCTCTTTGAGACTGATCACGATCAGTTCCCCCGGATTGAGAAAACGGATCGGGATCGTGTGCGATCCTAATCCCCGAGATAAGATCATGCTGGTCTCATCCTTGACAAACAGTCCTCCATCATATTTGGGAAACAGACGCAGAGCCGGCGAGATCACACCTCCCAGCAGAGGAAGTCTGACGACTCCTCCGTGCACATGACCCGAAAGCACCAATTCGGCTCCGTACCCTGCGTACGCATCCATATAATCCGGATTATGCGCAAGCAGAATGGTAAATGCCTCCTCATTGCGAGGCCCCAGATGCTTGCTGACATACCCCGGTTTCATCTCTTTTTTATGAAAACGCTTATAATATCTCCTGCCGATCTCCAAACCGCTCAGA
>JAGBQU010000295.1 GCA_017632755.1 Lachnospiraceae bacterium | reverse complement strand
TTTCTTCTCCTCTCGAAGTCCGGCAGATAGACAAAGATATCTCCCCGGCTCCTTACATAGTCTGTTTTTTCCTCAAACGAAAACGGCTTTCCCTTCTCCTTCGCCCGCCCAAACACCTTCTCATATTTTGGATGAAACACACATGCCTCGGGCGGCATGGCATCCACCTCAATGGGGAAATCGGCGCGGTTGATATAGCCGCTGTAGCCTTCCCGCAGTCCCGCAAAAAGCACTCTGTTATCCAGCATGGGGCCCGCGATCACCATGCCATGTTCGCAGACCCTGCCACAGAAGCCACCGACATGCGGATAACGCTCCCAAAGCGAGCCGGGTTTCATCTTTTTGAGCTTGTAAAAGCCCAGATGACTTGAGTGCTGTGCCATGACAGCCATCTCATGCACATCACAAAAATCCTGCAGAGCTCTTTTCCCTGCCTCATAGGCATAGCGTTTGCTCTCGGGATTGTCCGCCGTTGATAATTCGTGACACCGCCAGTGATACACAACGCGTTGCACATGCCCGATCGAAGCCTTGAGATCCGCCATGGAAGCTCCGTCTATCGGTACCGCTTTCTGTATTGCGCTCTCCTGCGCCTCGCCGGATCGATCCTCCAGCTTCTCTCCACGGCTTTTTTCGCTCAGCAATGTCACCGCACGCAAAAACAGATCATAATCCTGCGCACCGTCGTATTCCTGCCTGAGACGGAGTTTTTTGAGCACTTCAGCCTGCATCACGGTAAAATGACAGATGTAGTTGTTCGAGAGAAGGAGCGGTAAGTTAAATTCGGGTTTAATATATGGCGTGCTAAAAATCTGCATCTTACCATCTGCCTTATCCTCATCCGTATAAACCATGGCATAATCCGATTCCTGTAATTTGCACATCACCTCATAGAGCGCATCATAGGTCAGCACATCGTCATGGTCAAGCAGTCCGATATAATCTCCCCGGGCAAGTTCGAGCGCCTTGTTCGTGTTCTCACTGATCCCGGCATTTTCCTCCAGATGCAGATAACGGATGTCGGGGTACCGCACCCCCTTGTCCGAGCCGCTTTCGGAATCGGAAGACAGGATATCTGCAAGCTCATGCTCTTTATACGCCTCGACCACCCTGCGTACTCCGTCATCCGGGCTCGCATCCGCTATGATCAGCTCCACTTTCGAATATGTCTGACGCATCACCGAATCCATCATCTCTCTCAGGTAACTGTCCTTCGTCCGATAGGCCGGTACAAGTATGCTGAACACATGCTCCTTCTCAAACCGATGGGTCGCCTGTTCATAGCGCGTACGGGTCGCACGCTCCTGCCGCTCCGGCTCAGCCCAGTATCTGCATCCACGGTAGTCCTCCAACTCCCGCTGTATCGCCTCACGGTGCTTTTTATCCAGACGTTCCACAATTACATTGCACGTGTTTTTTATTCCATTCCGTCTCCAATATGAGATCGTTCTACTCCAGTTACTCATCCGCAGTCTCCCTTTCTCTTTCCTTTTCACGCACACTATCGTCTCCTACCGTCCGGGAGAGCTTGCCGACCAGGAGAAGCGTTACCGCAAATACTCCTGTCAGATACACCGGATAATAGTACATAAACAGTCTTGACGGCGCCGTTAAAAAGATCAGCGGCACCTTGCACAGATGGGACAGGAGCAGGATCGCATAGTCCAAGCGGCGCCTGAGCAAAAGCCCTGCGAGCAGCAAAAGAAGCAGACACAGGGGAAGCATAACATGATATACCACATGATATGCCGGTATTTTTTCATCATAATCGCGCAGACTGCGCATCTCAAGCAGTGCGATCGTCTTTTTGCGCAGCGAGCTGCTGATCGGCCGGTTCAAAAAGAGTCCTGCAAAGCGCTCATGATTTTGCACGCCTGTTCCGTCAAAAATGACCGTCGTATTTTCCAAAAGATCTTCCGACTGAAGGAAAGTTGTCCATCTCTCTTCCAGAAAGACCATCGGATAACGTAAGATCAGCCCGTAATAGGCACTCCGAAATGCAGCAAAGTCGGCGGGCGAGTGCGGTCTCACAAAGTGGTCTCCCTCTGACCAGAACATGGAAATCCCAGTCCTGCCCTGCGCGTATCCTTCCGTGATCAGCTCCACGTTGACCACACGATCCATGACCGCAAGCGTCTTTTCAAGCTCCGCTTTTGTATCCGGATCCTCGGTCGCATCTGCCTGCGCACTGCAGGCGGAGATCAGCGGTGTTACGGGAAGTACCACCGCGGTAAGCGCATACTGATCTCCGTTCATCACACGATCACCGATTTTTTGCGGGACGAGCAGTATGAGCGCGCATGAAAAAAGCAATAAAATAAATCTGGATATAACTTTTTTGTCGATCCATCGATAAAACAAATCGCCGAATACCTTAACGTGGATGAAGCGGACGTCGTTTTTATTATGGATAGTTCTCGCTATCCTGTATACATATATGCCGAAACAGATGAAGATGGGCT
>JAGBQU010000294.1 GCA_017632755.1 Lachnospiraceae bacterium | reverse complement strand
GCCGTCCGGTCCCCCGGAGAGATTTTGTACCTGCGAACCCACCCCGAAGGTTTCCACGGTCTCCGTCACCTGATATGCCTCACCGAGATTGTTCAGATCGATGATATATGTGGTTGTCGCCTCACGGTCATACCGGATCACAAACACAAGATTGTTCTCCCGGTAATCGATCTCCAGGATCTCGAAAGCTTTTCCTCTCTGCATAAAGGTCTCTCTGTCTATCATCCGTTTGCCCCGCACATCGTAATAGACCGGATCCATCTCATCTCTGGACGCATGACGGGAATAATCATTGGTAAAGCGTTCCCTGTCCCTGCTTCCCAGCCATTTAAGCGTCTCACACTGTCCGTAGAGATCCTCGCGTATGAATTTCTGATAAAACCGCACCGCATTCACATTTCCGACCACCCCTGCCACAAAACGCAAAAACACGATCAGGACGGTCAGTGCAGCCACACCCAAGACCGCTGCAACGCGTCTCTTAAAACGCAGCTTTTCCAAAAAAGCAAACGGTGGCTGATACAGTACGATCGGCTTTACCTCCCGGATCTCGTTCGGATCCTCGATCAGATCCGCAAGCCACCCATCCAGCGTCTGGTATCTTTCAAAATCATGGGGCGCGAGTGCCTTCATGACAACCTCACTCTGCCTCTCCGAGATGTCAACCTTCAGATCTACGGGCGTATACATACGATCCCTCTGCCCGATACGGTCATAGAATCCTATGGGTTCTTTCCGCGTGATGCAATGATAGATGGTGGCCGCAAGTCCGTACACATCCGTGTACGCCCCGAGTTTTCCCTCTTCCATAAACTGCTCTACGGGCGAATACCTGGGATTACGTACCCCCATTTCCTGTTCCAGAAAAGGCGGTTTTCCCACATCCTCCATCGGATCGCCAAAACCGACAAGCCGCACACCGTTTTTGGGGGTGATCAGGATCTGATCCGGCCTGATCTTTCCATGATAAACATAATTTTCATGCAGCTTTTTCAGGCTTTCCGTCATCGGCGAGAAAAAGTTCAAAATGGAAGCCAGTTCAAAACGATCCGCTTTGCGATGCTTCAAAAATTCCGAGAGCGGAACTCCCTCCACATATTCACTCACCACATATACTGTGCCGTTCTCCTCGATGCAGGTGATGACATTGGCGATCCCGTCCAGCGGATAGAGCTTGATCAGCGCTTTTGCCTGGCGGATCACATGTTCCGTCATCTGCCCAAAGAGTTCCTCATCCGACAAGCGTTTGAGTTCAACCCCCGTCTTATCCGCAAACGACCGGTTCACGATCACAGCGGGGAAGAGTTCCTTAAGCACACAGTTTTTTTCACGAAACAGATCGAATGCCTTATAGGTAATGCTCAGTCCATTTGTACCAAGCACTTCTCTAATCTCATAACGATCACTAATTTTCGTCCTTATCGCCAACGCGCTTGCTGCATTCATCCTTCACCCTCCCTTTGGCTTCTTCCGTCTGCTGCCCTTTATCCTCCTTGGGGAAAAGATCCGCGATCGTCTTTTTGTCCGTGACCTTTCCATAGATCGCAATGTAGATCCACAGAAGGATCGGAACCCCGATGGTCGCAAAAAGGCACGCTGCGAACATATGACCCTTTCCGTCGAAATTGAAGATCGCACCGATCAAAGTTGCCAGATAAAGTGCCAGCAAAAGTACGATCCCGATCAATGCTGCGATTCTCTGCTTCTTATTATACATGATAAATCATCCTCCCTAAAAACAGCTCCCTGTCAGGTTTTTCCTATCCGGGGTTTTTCCCTCTTATCAAAAAATCATTGCACGCCCATGACCCTTAGCTTTGCCAGCGCGTCCTCCCGATCCGTAAAGACGATCGTATGCATCCCTGCCTC
>JAGBQU010000293.1 GCA_017632755.1 Lachnospiraceae bacterium | reverse complement strand
GTCTATCCCCTCACATTTTGTTTTTTTCAGTTCATCTGATGTCCCGCATTGAGTGTCACCTTGATCGTCATGCTGCCGTTTTCCACATCCAGAACGCGATAACTCCCCCAGCTCTTCTCAGCAAACATGATCTGCTGATCGATCTGGTCGACATAGGGCTTGATGTAGGAGCTCTGTTCCTTATCGCTGACCAGAATACCCTCTGCGGATGCGGAGATGACAACATCCTTTAGCCCCATGGCCAGAACCGGTACAGAGAGTTCGTTGATGATATGAACATTTTTGCACGCATCATTTAAGATGGCATCACCGATCGCCGGATCCTCCATCGCCTCCGTAAGTGTGTTCCATGTGCCAAGATCCTTCCACTGTCCGCCAAAACGCATCACCTGGATCTTGTCTTCCTTCTCGACAACCGCATAGTCGAAGGATATTTTTGTAAGCGTATCATATTTCAAAAACAGATCATTATAATCGGTAAAATCGATCAGTTCATGGGCTTTTGCGAGCACATACTTCAGCTTATATGCAAACACACCTCCGTTCCACAAAGCACCTTGCGCGATATACTCTTTTGCCACATCCTGCGTTGGCTTTTCCTTAAAGGTCTTTACCATTGCCGTCTTTTCGTCGCTCTCCGGAATGATATATCCGTACTTTTCACTGGGATAGGTCGGCTCAATGCCCATGAGGACCAGATTCGCATCGCCTCTGTCTGCCTGATCGGATAATCCTTTCAAAGCCTCAAAATAATCCTGCTCGACATAAGGATCTACCGGGCACACCACCACGGACTCCTCGGGATCCACCTTCATCACATCAACGAGATATGCGGTCGCAAGCGCAATGGCAGGGAAGGTATCCCTGCGGCAGGGCTCCACGCTGATACCGACTTCCTCCCCCAGCTGGTTGTGGATGGCAGACACCTGCGCCTTGGAAGTCGCAATGGTCACGGTCGCATTCTCATCGACCGCCTTGATCTGCCTGTACACTCTCTGCAGCATGGACTCGTAAGAGCCGTCCTCCTTTTTAAAGATCTTGATAAACTGCTTTGATCGAATATCATTCGATAATGGCCAGAGGCGCTTGCCTGACCCCCCCGATAGTAATACAATATTCATCTGATTCCTCCGTCATGGCGATCCTTTACGCCATCTCGTGTATTTTATCAACCCCTATCGTTCTGCCCGCATCGGATTATGCAGGAAATCTTCATAACTCAGCCGGATCCCCTCTTCCAGTTCCGTCCGATACGTCCAACCGAGTTTGGTGGCTTTGCTCACATCCAGAAGCTTTCTTGGCGTTCCGTTTGGCTTTGTCGTATCCCACTCGATCCTACCCTCATAGCCGATCACTTTTGCCACCAGCTCCGTGAGCTCTTTGATGGAAAGTTCTTTGCCGGTTCCTGCGTTGACGGTTTCGTCCCCACTGTAATTGTTCATGAGGAATACACACAGATTGGCAAGATCATCCACATACAAAAATTCACGCAGCGGAGAACCGTCTCCCCAGCATGTCACGCTCTCCTTCCCCTCCAGCTTTGCCTCGTGAAAGCGGCGGATCAATGCCGGAAGCACATGGGAGTGCGTCGGGTGATAATTGTCGTTGGGTCCGTAGAGATTGGTGGGCATCACGGAAATATAGTCGGTTCCATACTGCTTGTTCAAAAACTCGCAGTATTTGAGTCCGCTGATCTTTGCCAGCGCATACGCCTCGTTTGTCTTTTCCAGCTCGGAAGTTAACAGGCAGCTTTCCGGCATGGGTTGCGGTGCCATGCGCGGGTAGATACAGCTGCTGCCCAGAAACTCCAGCTTCTTACATCCATTCTGCCATGCAGCATGGATGACATTCATCTCCAGGATCATATTCTCATACATAAAATCTGCCAGCGCCTCCGAATTTGCCACGATACCGCCGACCTTGGCTGCCGCCAGAAATACGTAGTCCGGTTTTTCCTCGGCAAAGAACTGCTCCACAGCATCCTGTCTGCACAGATCCAGTTCCTTGTGTGTGCGGGTAATGATATTCGTATACCCCTGTCTCTCCAGTTCCCTCACGATCGCAGAGCCAACCATTCCGCGGTGGCCGGCGACATATATTTTTGCGTCTTTTTCCATCATTTCGCTCTTCCTCTTCTCTGCTCTCTATTCTTTTTATGCCTCAAG
>JAGBQU010000292.1 GCA_017632755.1 Lachnospiraceae bacterium | reverse complement strand
TAGTGATGATCTTCTCGTCAGATATGGGAAGTCTCACCGTCGGAGGAAGGGATATCAAGGACTATTATGTGATGCTTCCCATCTTGATCCATGTGGTCAATTTCATCAGCGGCGCACTTGCACTTGCGATCTCACTTTCGACGATCCCGAATGAGTATGAGCGGCATACAAGCCATCTGATCTGGTCGAGAGGGGTTGGTCAGGGACGTTATCATATGCAGCTTGCCATTGGAAATGTGCTTGTCTCCTGGATGTCCGGAGCGATCCTCTATCTCACACTTGGTATTTTTGCGGTGATAAACGGATACAAAGGGATGCTGGGAGCGATCGCGGGGGCATACCTGATCCAGTTGATCTATGTGACGATCATAAGTGCGCTTACCTCCTGCTTATCCATTGTCCTGTTTCCGATGGCAAACGGGATCATCATGATCCTGACCCTGGCAGGCGGTGCATTTTACGGGTTCATCCGTCTTTTGACGGCTGCGGTCACGGGAATGGGTGGCAGGGTCTTAAAGATCCTGTCGGAAGTGATCCCGAATCTGCAGGGGCTCAGCAGACAGTGCGGATATCTGGTGCAGGATAAACCGGTAGACCTCCACGTGATCGTGGCAGGACTTTGTGTGATCTGGCTGGCAGGACTTGGCATATTATGTTTCAGAAGAAAGGAAGCTTGAGATGAAAAAGGGAAAAAATATCGGAATTGTAATGTATATGCTCGCGGGAGCGGGGCTTTTACTCACAGGATTCACAACAGCCCAAAGCGGTTTGAGTGAGGAGTGCAGGGGAGAATACGAAAATGCGGTCGCTATGTACGACGAGCTTGGGAACATGGGATTTGATGGCTTTTGCCCCATGGATTATCAGGTCGCTTTTTCTGACGGAGAGACGGATCGTGTGATCGGTTATCATGATGGCGATTACAAGACCGAGCAGAGGGATGCTGTCTATGATGGTCTGGTGGGAAGCATTTACGAAAATGAGGGGAGATATGAGGTCATCGTGCCGGATTATGAGATCTGGCTGGCAACAGGAAGCAGTGCACCTTTATCTGCGGTTATCTGGCATGAGAGCTTTCATGCTTATCAGATCACTACGTTTGATCCAATGAGGCAGATGCCGGAGGCTATGATGTCCGAAACACAGCTAGCTCAAAAGCTTGACGGTGATGTGAAGCAAAAAAGACTTTTTGAGAAGGAACTTGCGATCCTTGGCAGGATCACAGATGAGGAAAATACTTGTGATGCCACAGATATTGCTATAGAATATATAAGGGTCAAAAAGGAGAGAGATGCTCTTTTGGATCAGGCTTTCAGAGCGTCGGAAGATTATTATGCGATGCTGGAGGGCACGGCTTATTATATCGAGTCAAAGGCAGTCTGCTTTGTAAACGGTGAGAAGGCTTATCAGGAGAACTACATCGATACCGCTGTGACATATGCAGATGGAAATGCGAAGTATTACAGACTCGGAATGCTGGAATGTTTATTGCTCGATCAGTTGGATCCTGACTGGAAATCCGGCTATGCGTTTGATCAGCCGCTTGATGCATTGATCTCGGATTATGTGATGGAGAGGTAGGATATGGAATATATTGTTCTTGGAGCGGACGATGAGGGACAGATCCTTGATTCGCTTGAGTTGTTTCTAAAAAAAGAAGGGATCCGCTTTGTCAAAGCAAATGACGGCAT
>JAGBQU010000291.1 GCA_017632755.1 Lachnospiraceae bacterium | reverse complement strand
TGATCATTCCCACCTATCGGCCAGAAAAAAAGCTGTTTGAGCTCATTGAAAAGCTGGAACGGCAGACTGTGCCGATCGGCAGGATTATATTGATGAATACGGAGGAAAAGTACTTTGACAATCTGATCTATGGCACGGATTTCGGAGAACGCCATAAGAGTGTTGTGGTGCATCACCTGTCGAAACGCGAGTTTGACCATGGCAACACGCGCAACATGGGCGTGGCAGGCAGCAACAGTGATCTGTTTGTCATGATGACGCAGGATGCCATGCCGGAAGGCGGAGAGCTGATCGAGCATTTGATCCGGCCGCTTCTTGAGGATAAGGAAGTGGTGGTATCCTATGCCAGACAGCTTCCGAACCGGGATTGCAGGGAGATCGAACGTTTTACAAGGGCTTTTAATTACCCGGAGCAAAGCAAGGTCAAATCCATCCGGGATCTTGAGACGATGGGGATCAAGACATTTTTTTGCTCCAATGTCTGTGCCGCTTACAGACGTGATTATTTTATGGAAAGCGGCGGATTTATCAAGCATACAATCTTTAATGAGGATATGATATACGCAGCAAATGCGCTAAAAAACGGTAAGAAAATCGCCTATGCGGCAGATGCTAGGGTGATTCATTCGCACAATTATACCGCCATGCAGCAGCTGCGCAGAAACTTTGATCTTGGAGTCTCTCAGGCAGATCATCCGGAGATATTTGCAGGTGTGCGGTCGGAGTCTGAGGGGATCCGCTTGATCGGCCAGACATCCCGGTATCTGATAAAGCGACATCTGCCGGTTCAGATCCCGGTTTTATATGTGCACAGTGCCTTCAAGTTTGTCGGTTATCAGCTCGGGAAGCGTTATAAAAAGCTCCCGGAACGATGGATCCGCCATCTGACCTCGAACAAGGATTATTGGAGGCAGTATCAGTTGAAGAAAGACATAGCAAAGATCGATGCGACCAAAGGCTATGGCAGGAATCCGGAGAAGGAAGGATAAGAGTGCGCAGACTCGATATCATTTTTTTATCACATATTCTTCACAGAAAAGACACAATCCCAACCTATACTGACGCTATCAACACAAGAAAATATGTGATGAAAGAGAGGTCGCAATTATGTTTGAACATGAAAATCAATATCCCAATGATGTAAATTTCGGATCCGATTCACCAAGACAGATCCCGTCCGATCATTTTAATGATTACAGTCACTATTACGGAGAACCGCAGGAACAGAAGACGGAGCAGAGTACTGCAACAGTGCCCGGCGCAACAGACGCATCTCCGGAGCGAGTGGTTTTGGACGGTCATCCGAAAGCTGATTATACAAATGCAGGATCGGAATACAGGATCCCGAATTATCAAAGTACGTCGTATTCGAATGCAGGGTCGCAGTATACAAACCACGAAAATGCGAATGACCAACCTGCTTACCACGGCAGTGCATATCAGCATGCGGAAGTGCATTCCTCTTATCCGAATGCACCCTATGCACACGCGGATGCGCCCATGCCGGATAAAAAGAGAAAAAGGACGAACAAGGGCTGGGGAAAGAAAGTACTCCGTCTGGCCGGTAGCGGCGTGATCTTCGGTGCAGTCGCCGGGCTTGTGATGGTTGGCATTCTCTATCTGTCGCCGGTGCAGCTAAAGAACACGGAAACGGAAATAGAGCTTACAGGTGTTCAGAAGGCAGAGCAGATCGAGCAGAGCAGGATGGTGGATACCGGCTCCAAGACGGCTGTTGTGACGAATGTCACGGCTGTTGTGGATGAGGTCATGCCGTCGGTGGTATCGATCACGGGACTTTATAAGGTGGAGGAATATGATCCGTTTGGCGGATACTTCGGATTTGGCGTTCCACAGGAGAGAGAGCAGGAGGGAAGCGGTTCCGGTATCATCGTCGGAAAGAACGAGAAGGAGCTGCTCATCGCGACCAACTATCACGTGGTTGCGGATGCGACGTCCCTTTCCGTGCAGTTTATAGACGGTGAGACGGTCGAGGCGCAGATCAAGGGAACGGAGTCCGATGTGGATCTGGCGGTTATCGCGGTTTCGCTTGAGAGCATTAAGGATGAAACTTTTACCAAGATCAAGATCGCAAATCTCGGAGATTCCGGTGCGCTCAAGGTGGGTGAACCTGCGATCGCGATCGGAAATGCGCTTGGATACGGGCAGTCCGTGACTACAGGCGTGATCAGTGCGGTGGATCGTGAATATACGCAGAACGAGACAACCAACTATCTGATCCAGACAGATGCGGCGATCAACCCCGGAAATTCCGGAGGCGCCCTGATCAATATCAAGGGAGAGGTTGTGGGGATCAACTCCAATAAGATAGCCGGAAATGCCGTAGAAGGTATGGGCTATGCGATCCCGATCTCGACGGCCAAGCCGATCATAGAGGAACTTATGACAAAGCAGACAAGGGTGCGTGTGGACGAGAACCAGAAGGCTTTTCTCGGAATAAACGGCATCAATGTCACAACGGATGTGCAGCAGACCTATGGACTTCCGGAAGGGATCTACATTGCACAGGTTTATGAGAACACCGCCGCAGCAAATGCCGGTCTTACAAAGGGCGACATTCTGGTGGAGTTTGACGGAGAAAAAGTAAAGACATTAGAGGAACTCAAGTCTTTACTGGAGTATTATAAAAAGGGTACAACTGTGGATCTTGTGATCATGCAGGGAAGCCCGAGCGGATATCAGAAAAAAACGATAACAGTTACCCTGGGTGGGAAAACGGACTCATAAAGTCTGTTGACAGCCAGGTGTGAAATGCCCTGCATTTCACACCTGGCTTAAACCGCTTTTGGGAAAAAGGAGAATGTGATGCGAGATCATTTTGATGAGACGGATGAAGTTTTCTTCGACGAGGAGACCGATGTGAACTTTGAGGAGGATTTTGAGGAAGGCGGCGAGCAGAAATCCTTCGAAGAGAGAAGAAAAGCCAGACACAAAAACCAGGATGGAGAGGAGTTTGCCGTATCGGAGGATGACTTTGAAGAGGAGTTCGATACGGAACTTGTCGATCCGGCAGAGGAAGAGGAGTTCGACGAGAACTTTGATGAAAACTTCGATGAGGAAGATGCCGATATGTATGGATATGAAGAGTCTTCGGCAGATGATTACGAAGAGGATGACTACGAGGAAGCGGCAGAGGACGAAGACGAGGGAGAAACGCAGACGGATGAGGGCGAGGACGACGAGTACGAAAGCGTTTGCTTTGTATGCCGGAGACCGGAGAGTAAGTCAGGAAAGCAGTTCCGTCTGCCCATCGGCATTTTTGTATGCAATGACTGCATGCACAAGACGATGGATGCAGTCAGCCAGTTTGATTATCAGGGTATGCTCGATCCCAATATGTTCCACTCGTTCCAGATGAACATTCCGAACATGGGGTCTACGGATGATAAGGATCAGCCCTTTGATCTCGAAAAATTGCGGAGTCAGTTCCCCAATGTCAGTTTTGTAAACATCTCGGATTTGCAGGGGGATGGTGGGATCCCGAACAAGCAGAAGCCAAGGAAAAAGAAGAAAAGCGCAAAGCCCGTTCTCGATTTTAAGCAGCTGAAGGCTCCACACGAGATCAAAGCCAAGCTGGACGAGTATATCATCGGGCAGGAGCATGCTAAAAAAGTCATTTCCGTTGCGGTTTACAATCACTACAAACGTGTGTCGACCGGTACGATGGATGAGATCGAGATCGAAAAATCCAATATGCTGATGATCGGTCCCACCGGCTGCGGAAAGACGTATCTGGTCAAGACGCTCGCACGGATCCTCGACGTGCCTCTTGCGATCGCAGATGCCACGTCATTAACCGAAGCGGGGTACATAGGCGATGATATCGAGAGCGTTGTATCCAAGCTTCTGGCGGCGGCAGATAACGATGTGGAGCGCGCACAGACGGGTATCATCTTTATCGATGAGATCGACAAGATCGCAAAAAAGAAAAACACTACATCCAGAGACGTTTCGGGTGAATCCGTGCAACAGGGTATGCTCAAGCTTCTCGAGGGAGCTGATGTGGAGGTTCCGGTGGGCGCAAACAGCAAAAATGCGATGGTTCCGCTCACGACGATCAATACGCGCAATATTCTTTTTATCTGTGGCGGTGCGTTCCCTGATCTCGAGGACATCATCAAGGAGAGACTCAACAAGAAGAGTTCTATCGGCTATCAGGCCGATTTGAGGGATAAATACGATAAGGATAAGGATATCCTAAAGAAGGTGACGGTGGAGGATCTGAAAAAATTCGGAATGATACCGGAGTTTATCGGAAGACTTCCCATCATCTACGCGCTCCAGGCGCTGACCAAAGAGATGTATATCAAAATATTAAAAGAGCCCAAAAATGCGATCATCAAGCAGTATGAGAAGCTGCTTGAGCTTGACGAGGTCAAGCTGGTCTTTGATGATGAGGCGCTTGATTCCATTGCATGCAAGGCGATGGAAAAGGATACGGGAGCGAGAGCGCTTCGAGCCATCATTGAGGACATCATGCTCGATATCATGTACGAGATCCCGAAGGATAAGAATATCGGAAGGGTAACGATCACAAAGGATTATATCGAGGGTACCGGCGGACCGATCATCGATATCCGCGGGGCGGAAGATTTTGCATAAAACGGTGTGGGAGAATTCTTATGAATCAGGATCAATTGAAACTCAGTATTGTCATTCCCTGTTACAACGAGAGTGACAATATCATAAAAATCGTTGAGAAGGTGCGCGAAGTCCCGATCAGCGATAAGGAGATCATCATTGTGGATGACATGTCCACGGACGGCACGAGAGAGATCTTAAAGACCTCTGTTGCTCCTCTTGTCAGCAAAGTAATCTATCACGAGGTGAACGGGGGAAAAGGGGCGGCACTTAAGACGGGATTCGAACATGCAACGGGAGACATTGTCATCATACAGGATGCGGATCTTGAGTATGACCCGATGGAGTATTCGAAGGTGATCGCGCCGATCCTAAACGGAAGTACATCGGTTGCGTACGGATCGCGTTTTTTGAACAAACAAAAGAAAGGATACCTCTCCAACCGCCTTGCCAACAGATTCCTGACCGGATTGTCCAATCTGTTCACGCATCAGCATCTGACAGATATGGAGTCCTGTTATAAGGCGTTTCGGCGTGAGGTCATCCAGAGCATTGATATAGAAGAGAAACGTTTCGGATTTGAGCCGGAGATCACGGCAAAGATCTCTGCAAAGAAGATCCGGATCATGGAGACGCCGATCAGTTATTATCCGCGCACGATGGAGGAAGGGCAGAAGATCGGTGTAAAAGATGGGATCCGTGCCATCTATTGTATCTGGAAATACAGGAAATAAACCGTGTTAGCCGTCGGCGTTGCACGGCTGTCTGTGGACAGACGGGAGCGAAATGTGTACAAGAGTATGCTTGGAGATGATGAGGGCATCGTAATCGATGCCCTTACGTTTATTATAAACAGACATTTTGCTAACAGCTGTGTGATTGAATCAGTCAAGACCGGTCGGAGTTTGATCGAACTGGCGGAGACCTTCCGACCGGATATTATCTTTATGGATATTCAGATGCCCGGTATCAACGGGATCGAGGCGATGAAGGAGATACGGGAAGGAAATCCCAATACGATATTTATCGATATGAGCGCCTATGATAAGCCGGGCGCACATCGTGCCCGGCATTTGCATAGTATAGAATGAGGTTTTCATCCCGGAAATGGAAGAAGGGATAAACTGGGAGGCGTTCTATGGATTGCAGGGAGAGGATACTTTCCGAGGACTATCTGGATCTGATCGTGGATTACGATGTGATGAACAGCTATGGTCGACTCGAGGGAGCGGATTTTTGTTATCAGGAGATCGATGAGGATCTGTATCTGGTCTACGGAAGCGTGCGTGATATCAACAGCTATGATCTGTCCGCCGATTATGAGGCGATACCGAAGTGTTATGGCCTGATGGACATATCTCAGGCGCAGTTTGGGGAGGAGCTGCCGGATTTCAATCTGCAGCCGCTGATCACCTCGGGGATCATAGAGGCAGGCAATCCGCCGCTATCACTCACCGGAAGAGGTGTAACGATCGCATTTATCGATACGGGGATTCGGTACGATCGGGATGTGTTTCGCCGAGAGGACGGAACAAGCCGGATCCTTGCCATCTGGGATCAGACGATTCAGACGGGAACGCCTCCGGATGGTTTTTTTTACGGAACGGAATACACGAATGAGCAGATCAATGAGGCTCTTTCACAGGGAAGACCGTACGATTATGTGCCGTCCAGAGACGAGATCGGGCATGGAACCAAGATGGCGAGCGTGGCAGCAGGTTCCGTTTTAAACACTGATCCGGAGTTTCGGGGAGCTGCGCCTGATGCCTCCATTGTGGTCGTAAAGCTTAAGCCGG
>JAGBQU010000027.1 GCA_017632755.1 Lachnospiraceae bacterium | reverse complement strand
GTCACACGTCCGGTCTGTCCGTTGACCACGGCGTAAGATACCCTGTCATTTTTCTGCCAGGATAAAAACCATACCGGGAAAAACGTGGTATAAGTCGCCGAGCAGCGGGTATCCAGCCCTGAATGAAACTTCTCTTTCTGGCTTTCATCAAAATATATATCCGGAAACTCCCTGCTCAAACGGGAGGACCGGTAGGCTTTTGTCTGTGCGATCTCCTTTGCTTCTTCTTCATACACATCATCCGGAAGATCCGGCATATCCGCATAAAAGCCGCTTAAGTATGTCGGTGAGAACTCCACCTTGCTGCTGTAATTGAACGGTGCGATCTGTTCACTGTAACGATCCTCAAACATGGAAGATGCATCAAAAAAGATATTGTTAAACACAGCATTCAGCCAGCCCATGCACTTATAGTGCTGTCTTCCGCGCGTACCATCCAGATAAAGAAAGCCCTCCATCGTGATATCATAACCCCAATAAGAGATATAGATCCCGCGGAAGTTATCCAGCCGCGCCTGCTCCTTTAGTTCGGAAGGCGCAAAGATCGCTTTTTTCACATACTTCCGGTATTCCTCAATACACCGTTCCTTATCAATGGCAAACGGGATCACATATTTCGGGGCTTTCATTTTTACAAAACGGGATTCCAGCATCACATAGGATCCGCAATAACTGCAGAAACCATTCACCGAGTGCTCGGTAGAGTATATACTGCCGCCGCACTGCGGGCAGGTATACAGGATCGCATCCATTTCCGCAGCTCTGTGTTCCTCCGCATTTACATCATATCCCGCAAATTTCCGCGGATCGTTTTTCTGCTCGCAGAAAGGGCAGCGCAGAGACTGCGTTGCTATGTCAAATCGTAATTCGCCTCCGCATTCCGGACAGGTTGTCAATATCGTTTCCTCCTGTTACACATATGAAAATGACTATACACAATGTAAAAAATCATACCACGAAAACGCATCCCCTCCAATATGCTCCCTGTTGCTTTTTTGCTGTCAACGGTTGCGCTTCCCGATGGTGTTCTCCGATTGCGTTTTACAATTCTGTTTTATTGAAAAAAAACGGCTTTTGTGATAATCTACGGATAATATATTTCACGATAGAAAATGAGGTATGAATCTATGATCCCCGTGATCCGTAAAGCTTTGGAAACCATCGAAACACCTGCCTATGTCACAGACGAGGCGGCGCTCCTCCGCAACCTGCAGATTCTGAAGGATGTGAAAGAACAGGCCGGCTGCAAGATCCTGCTTGCCCAGAAAGCCTTTTCCATGTTTTCGTTATATCCGGTGATGGCAGAGTATCTGGACGGAACAACTGCCAGCGGACTGTACGAAGCAAAACTCGGACGCGAACATTTTCCGGGCGAAGTGCATGTCTTCTGTCCGGCTTATAAACCCGCAGAGATGGAAGAACTGCTGCGGATCAGTGATCATTTTGTTTTTAACTCCATCGCGCAGCTGATGAAATACAAAGAGCAGTGTACGGGGAAGAGTATCGGACTGCGCATCAATCCGGAATGCTCCACACAGGACACTCCGATCTACGATCCCTGCGCACCGGGCTCACGCCTGGGGGTGACATTAGAGAACTTCGATCCGGGGGTATTACCGTACCTTGACGGACTGCACTTCCATACCCTCTGTGAGCAGGGATCGGATGCACTGGAACAGACCCTCGCTGCCGTGGAAGAAAAGTTCGGAACATATCTGCACGGATTAAAATGGGTCAATTTCGGCGGCGGTCATCATATCACAAAGGACGATTACGACCGGGACCTGCTGATCCGGCTGATCCGGGAATTTAAAGCAAAATACGATGTGGAAGTATATCTGGAACCGGGCGAAGCTGTCGCGATCAACGCCGGCTATCTGGTGACCGAGGTGATGGATATCGTTCATAGCGGGATCGATATCGCGATCCTGGATGCCTCCGCTGCATGCCATATGCCGGATGTACTGGAGATGCCCTATCGTCCGCCACTGTATCTGTCCGGGCAAAAAGGCGAAAAAGCTTTTGACTATCGTCTGGCATCCAGAACATGTCTTGCCGGAGATGTGATCGGCGATTACAG
>JAGBQU010000290.1 GCA_017632755.1 Lachnospiraceae bacterium | reverse complement strand
TGTGATGAGAAGGTATAGATCATATACATCACGCAGAGCGCAGGCACAAAGGAAAGCGGTTTTAGCAGAAAGCGTAGCAGGTATTTGATGAATAGTATGATATATTTCATTTGATCACTCCGTTTGTATTACAGATTCAGATAGTCGCGCTGTGCCGACAATTCTTCCGGAACGGCTTTTCCACTGTTTTCGAGCTTCTTTATCAGATTCTCCAAACGGTTGCGCTGTTGGGCAAGGTGGTGCGTCCAACGCTGCATGGCATCGTGGTAGAGCGGATTGGAGGCGAGCTTGCTGCGTATCTCCTTGGAGAAGGGACAATACATAAATAAGATCTTTCTCGCCACCTTGTTGAGGCGGGGGGACCCGTTTCCCTCAGCGGTGATCCAGGTGATGTAATCCTGAACAAACATGTTCTTATAGCTGCCGCGTGCTTTCGAGAGTGCCAGCCGGACTTTTTCCTTGGCATCGGAGGAAAGCTCATTGTATTTACGATAGAATTGCGCGTAGTCGCAGTACTCGCTGGTCAGAGAAGGGTCAGAAACATCATTCCAGCGGCTTCCCTGCGTGCGTCTGCAGATCTCAAAACGATATTCGCCCGTCATTTTGATCAGTGCCTGATCCGCATTTTCCAACATAAAGACCGGAAGTGCATATGTTGCGGAAGAGTTGCGCCTCTTGCCATCGATCTCCTGCCACATGATACCCCTCGTTCCGGCGTTGGGAAGCAGGATGATGTCGGGCATGTATTCTTTCTGTACGGTTTCTCTCAGATTGCTGGAAGCGTCAAATAAAAGCTCATCTCGGTAAAAGACGGAGTAATCGATCTTTCGAATGTTGTTCAGAGAGTCATCCAGCCGGTCCGGCGTAAGCAGAGCGTCTTCCGGATCGATCAGCATATTGTGCTCGGAAAAAACGGGGCAGAAGACGGATACCCTTCCATAGGTGCGCTTGTTTGTCAGCATAAAGAAATTTTGAAACTCAAACAGCAGTTTTTCGTCTGCATTATTTAAAAGATCCTGCTCGTCCTGTTTGCTGATCCTTTGAGAAATCATCTGTTCGTGGACATATCCGGAATAATCCACGTCATACTCATTTCTGCGAGGCTCTTTGATACCCCGGTATATAGCAGTAAGCCAGTCATACATCGTGTAGATATGTTTTTCCGGATCGCCTTTGTAGAATTCTGCCACGGCGCAGAGATAGGCTGCGTTCTCTTCTCCGGCCAGCTTTTCGTCCACATAACCGAACAGGAAGAACATTTTGACAACGAGCGGTATGTTCGGATCGTCCAGACTCTTTTTGAAAGCGGCAAGATAGATCTCGTAAAAGAGTTTGGTCAGATCGAGCCGAAGTTTGCGCGTTGTATCGCTGGTTGAATTCTTATCGATCGTAGCGCGGTACTGCAGGACAAGCTCTTTAAACGAAAGTGCCGTCTCAGGGGAGCAGTCGGAATACTTCAAAATGACATCCATGGAATTCTGAAGCTGTTTGTGATATTGGGAGACGGAATTCTCCGCTTCGCTGTTACTCTGTGTCCGTGCAAGGATCTTGGCGATCTTTGCCCGATGTGTCTGCAGCCTTTTCTCGGCAAGCTCCTTGTCAAGAAAAGGATTGGAGCGGATCTCATTCTCCAGTGTGGAGACCGTTGCCGTCAGAGAGAGATCCTCGCTCCCTATTTTCAGACTGTGATAGGTTAAGCTGGTAAACAGATCATAAAAGTCCAGATGGTTTTCATTCAGCAGTAAAGTGGAAAGTTCTGCCTGATAATCGAAGGTCTCATTGATCTTGCCAAGCAGGACGGCTACATCCAGTGATGTTTTCACGATCATGCCGGACAAAAAGCCGGGCTGGGTAATAAAGTGATCCGTCGCGTGATCTTCCTGTAGCTGCGCAAGATCCTCATAATAGCGTCTGAGCCATGGATCGAGGCTTTGGTTTTCGTTAAAGACGGGGATCTCATCGTCGGAAGTGTCTGTGTCAGAGGACAGAGGGATTGCTTTGGGAGAGATGAGAAGCTGTCTGCAGTGTTCATGGTACTCCTCATAGCTCCCTTTGAGAAAGGTATACAGATTCTGGCTGTCATATTGCTTGAACAAGTAGGAATCCAGTAATATTCCGATCTGCCGGATGATGCTTCCAAGTGCACATTTGGACAGTGTGGCATTCTGGTTCAAAAGATCTTCAAGAACATCCACGCCTTTGAAAGGGTAGGAAACGATCAGACAGTCTTCGGTTGCTTCGTAGGTAAAAGAGTGAATGCCCTTGGCGACATCTATGATTCCGATGACATCACCTCCGCGAAGCGTAAACTCATTTCTGCCGGCAGACGCGCAGATGCTTCCCTTAATGATGCATGCAATATGATTGAGCGGCGTCTCCGCCTGATATATGATGCTTCCTTTTGGCAGTGATAAATTTCCCATGTGAGCAACCTCCCTTTTGCGCATCATTATACCACAAAAGGTCTGTACATTTCTATTATTTGTGATAAAATAAAAGAGTGACAAGCCTGTCAGGGAATCTGTTGGGGGACAAAATGACAGGGACTTGTGCATGAGGGATCGGGAATTAGGAGGTATAGCATGACAAAAGAAAAACTCAGCAGACAGGAACTTTTAGAAAAATACAAAGCGGAGATAGAATATCTCAGCCGCTATATTCCTTGGTTTGAGAAACACTCCGCAGACAAGATCGCCAGTATGTACAAGGGAGACGGAACCGGAAACGGCTTCTCTTTTCCGGTTTATGATTCCACACTCCTTTCTTTTATCAACGATGTCGGGATGTCATCTTTTATGGATCGAAATTACCGATATGTATACAGTCGCTATTTTATCCGAAATTATAAGGATGAATGGAGGGCTATCGATAATACCACGATCATGGATATGGAAGTGATCGGAGCGATCCTGTCAAAATATGTGCTTGGAGGCATGACCAGAGCATCGCTGTGGAAAGAAGCGGTGCAATATGGTATCTTTTTACGATGTATAAAAAAAGCGAAACAGATCATTGAATTCTGGGATATACCGATCCAGGATAATTTTGAATTGCTTGAGGAGGAGCGTGCCCAGGACGAGAGCGGTTACGCGGGTGAGCAGAGCTATGCGGACGAGAGCGGCTACGCGGGTGAGCAGAGCTATGCGGACGAGAGCGGCTATGCGGAGGAGCAGAGCTATCCGGACGAGAGCGGCT
>JAGBQU010000289.1 GCA_017632755.1 Lachnospiraceae bacterium | reverse complement strand
TCCGGGCGGTGGATGAGTGCATCAGGGAAGGAATTCTTGCTGGAAGAGGGGATCGAGATCGGTGAACAGCGCGGGATCGAGATCGGTGAGCTACGCGGGATCGAGATCGGCAGAGGCCAGGGGATAAAGGCCACGGTTACTATCCTGCGCAGTCTGGGGCATAGTGATTCGGAGATAAAGTCTGCGATCACGAAACAATACGGACTTTCAGAAAATGAGGCAGATAATTATATAAAATAAGTATATCGGAACGTCGCCGCCTGGCGCACCACCTAAAAGAGGAGTGGCTATCGGCAGACCACTCCTCTTTTCCTATCATTTGACCTTCTGTTTTTTGCCCTTCATACCACATGCCTTCAGAATACTCTTGTAGGATTTTTGCTTCTTTGCAGGTACCTTGGCTATGGCCTTTTTGTGAAGGCTCTTAAAGGAATTTTTACCAACGGTCTTCTTGGTCAGCTTGGTGGTCTTTATCGTGATGCTTTGCAGCTTCTCACAGCCACTAAAAGCATTTGCACCAATCTTTTTGACGTTCTTACCTATGGTCACCTTTGTAATACTTGTATTTCCTTTGCAGGCATTCGCGCTTATTTCCGTGATCTGGAACTTTACCCCGGCGATCTTCACCGTGTCTTTTACAGAAACCGTCTTACCTGCGGCATGATACGGTTTTGCATAAGCGACCGTTCCGCCTGTGATTTTTTTGCCCTTCTTTGTCAGACCAGTGATCTTGTACTTGCCGGCAGATCCTTTGTCAGCGACAAGTGCATTTTTGCGCAACTGATTTGCCGACATCTTATCCGCTACCAAATATTCCTTACCATCTGTATCCTTCAGCACCTTTCCGTCCGCAGACAGGGTTGCGCCGCCATCTTTATTCTGCCCGGATCCGTCATCATTTACGGGTTTTCCCGTTGCCGGTATATCTTCCACATCTTTTGTTTGTTTTGCAAACAGCGAATTGACAAACGTTGCGGTATAGGTAGTAGTTCCCTTTTTATCCTGCCTTTTCCCTCCTTATGACGCATTCTGCTTTGGCTTCTCCCGCTTCTCCGTCCTGGTAAACAGGAAACGGTCAACGGGTCTTCCCATCCTGAGCGACTTTTCCACCATATAGCTGGCCGCCGAGTGCTTCCGGGCCACGGTGCTCATGGCGCTTTTGAGCGTCTGTGCATAGATAAATCCGATGATCAGAGATACGATAAGCGCGGTGATCTCACCCGCTGCGGTAAAGTTGCGATTGCCCAAAAAATAGACCAGCAGCTGCAGCACCGCCATGGCGATCGCCGTCGCGATCCCGAGATATTTATAGTATTTGCCCATATCCACCGGAAGGGCTCCGACCATTTTACCGCTCTGACCGTTGATCCCGAAGGTGTAGACCTTATCCTCATATTTAGTGGACATCATCCAGACAGGAAGCATGGCATATTCCGCCTTGGCGTTTGTAAGACGAATGCTCTCTCCCTTTTCTTTGACCTCCTGGTAGTCCTTGACCGCATCCCTCATCTTACTGCGGAAGGTGTTGATCACGCGCTCATTGGCTCTGGGCTGTGCATCCTTCTCCTCCACATCATAGCGATCGCACAGATAGCCGCTGAAATATGCCGCATCGTAAGGCACCGCTTTTGAGAGATCATAGGGCTCTAAAGAATCCATCGTGGCATCGTCCATCTTGGTGGACGCATCCGCGGGGATCCGCTCAAAATCCATCTCTCCGCTGCGCACAAGGTGATAGTGATCTTTCTTTTCATATGTATATCTGCTGTCATCCCATTTCTTTGACTTAATACCTTCGAAGTTCACGGATCCCTGTGCATGACAGCTATATAGCCAAAACGGCACATAGAGTCCTGTGATATCCTGAACGCGGTTGCCCTCCGCAAACGCGCTTGGCAGGAGTTTTTTCCCCTTGGTAAACTCCTTTAGGGACGCCGTCGCCTTCGCTTTGTCGATCGCAAAAGGGATCACCAGCTCCGGCTGGTACATGCCTTCAAAAGACGATGGTATGATCGCCTGATTGCCGCAGTACGGGCACTCGGTCGCTGCAGTGTTGTCATCTGCCACCATCTCGGCTCCGCAGGACGAACACAGATAACCCTTTACCTTTCCGTTTTCATCCTGGATCAGCTGCTGCTCGCTCGTTGTCCAGGTCATGTCGGAGGCTTTCGCATTCTCCGCCTCGGCCTCCTGCGCTGCCTTTGCCTGCTCCATCGTAAAGTGCGCATCACAGTACTCGCAGACCATCTCACCCTCGCTGCCGTTAAACGTCAGCACCGCCCCGCAGCAGGGGCACTTGAAATTCAACACATCTCCCATAAAAACCCTCCTTGTTGCTATTTATCTATACTCACTTATACTTGATACCCAAAATCGAAACAGCAAATGATATTGCCGTACCGGGCAGAACAATTATATGCTACCTGCCGCGCAATTTCCATAAAATAAGTCTATTTTCTTTAAAAGTATCCATTGGATACCATACGCAAATCCCCGTCAATCCTCATTTTTTATCAGATCCGCAAAGGAGAAGGACAGATCTTTATCGCCCTCGTCAAAATAGAGGGTATAGCTCCTTGTCTGATATCCCTCATTCCGGAAAGAAAGCTCGTGGTCCCCGCTCACCTTCTCAAAACTGATGGGCACCACGCCCACATATGCCCCGTCAAGATAGAGCTGGGCATCCTTTGGCGCATCCACATAAACACGTGCCGCAACCGACGTATCCGTCAAAAGATCCGGCGTCTGCTTTGGAATACCATCCCCTATAAAGGAGGTTCCGTTATTGATATCCTCCTCTTTTTTGGTATCCTGCTCCGTTTTTGGAGTATCTTTTTTGCCGGTATCCGTCCCGGTCTTCTTTTCATCCTGCTCCGGCGCGGGGTTTGTCACCGATATCCGGACATCTGCACTGTTTTCGCTGACACTTTCGCCCTGCCCCGGCTCCATCTCAATGTTGATGTTGGCAAGCAGGGAGCTGACCTTGATGTATTTTACGATCGTCTTATATCCTTCCGCCTTGATCGCGATCTGGTGAATGCCGTATTCGAGCTCCACCGGAGCAGAGAGATCCGCTTCATCACCATCAATGGAAAGAACCGCACTTGCCGGCGTGATCGTAAAGATGATCTGACCCGTCTTTACCTCCTCGCCCTTGAGATCCGAGACATCCACCATGGTCTCCTTGTTTGCCTCCACAGCCACATGTTTCACTCCGCCATAGCCCTTATTCGTGATCAGAACATCGTACTCTCCCTCGGGAACGGTCAGCAGCATGCCCTCCGAAATGGTTCTGATCAGGCCGCTTCCCACCTCGATCCATCCGCCGACAAAATATTCCTCACCGGAAAGCCTGAGATATCCATGTCCTCTCTCCACCACGATACTACTCACAAGGCGATCCGTTCCGCTGACCTTTAATACATCCACAGGATTGATATCCTCAAGCTCCGCTCTCCGGCCGTTTGCAAGCACGAACAGATACTTGGAAAGCTCATATCTCTTGTCATCGAAACGCATCGTGTGCGCGTTATTGTTGATCTCGTAATCGGAAACTCCCTGTGCGATAAAAGCATCCTTCTTAAGCTGGAGCGTGCGAAGCTCCTTATCGTCCTTTACAAAGGACAGGATCGCGATCTGGCCGGGCTCAAGCTGGCTGACGGAAAGCTCCTCGTCGTATTTATCTTTGATGCTGCTGATGCCCTTATAGCTGAGTGTATAATGACGTCCGATCTGTGTATTGTAAAAGGTGATCGTTTCCTTGGTTTCATTGATCCCTGAAATGATCGCTTCATCGAGTGAATCGGCCTTCGGGCGCGTAAACGGCTCCTTTGTCCGGGGCGGACTGACCTCTTGCTGTGTAACCTCCGGCTGCGCTGTATAGCCACAACCCGTAAACAGCAGGAGCATGCAGAGAAGAACCCCAAACCGGAGTCCGCGCAAAGACATGAATGTTAATTTCTCTTCCAACATGATCTCTCCTTCTTGGGGATATGTTTTCCCGCTTATCTTACCAGTCTCATCTTTCTGGCTATCCCCACAAGCCTATCTCCCTTGGGCAGGCGTTGCAGATCCTCCCCCGTAACACCTCCGAGCCGCAGGATCAAAACAAAATATAACAAAGCAGCTATCGGTATCGACACGGCAAGACCTGCCACGTTGCCGATCACATCAGACACCCCCGCCACATTGCATGTCAGGGCGTAAACCCCCTTATATACACCAAACGTACAGGCGCCCATGATCAGCGATGCCGCGAGTGGGAGCAGGAATGTTTTCACATAATCCTGACGGTATCTGAGTGAGCTTGCGACACAGACGCCGTTTAAAATGCACATAGTAAGGGAGTAACAGATCGCCGCGATCGCGATCGCATACAGACCAAGATCCGTATAATACATCAAGAGCGAGATAACGATCGTCTGCACCACGAGCGCAACCGCCGCATTGACAACCGGGATGTTCACCCGCCCGATCCCCTGCAGCACGGCATTTGTCAGCGTTGATAAGCTGTAAAAAACGACCGTTACACTCAGAACACGCAAAAGGCTCGCAGACAACGCGATCGAGCTCTCGATGTTAAAGAGAAGCTTTGTCACCGGCTCAGCTAAAGCAAACAGACCCGCCATGGAAGGGATTGCCACCAGCATAGTCGTATGGATGGCCTCGCTCACCTTGTCGCTACAGCCACGGTGATCTCCTCTTGCATACAGGCCGGAGATCGTTGGGATCATGGCTGCCGATACCGCGGAGGCGATGGCGATCGGAATATTGGAGATCGTCACCGGCTGACCGCTGTAGATCCCGTATAAGGTAGCAGTCTCAACCTCGGAGACATGTTTGACATACATCATGATCTTGGTATAGATCGTCTGGTTTAAGGATGTGGATAAATTGTATACAAACGTACTCAAAATAAAGGGGGTCACGATCGAGAGGATGATGATAAAAATAGCCCTGTAGGACAAAAGCTCCCTGGACCGGTCATGCCGGATCCTTCTGTGGATCGTCTTTTGATTGAGCATATAGATGGAAAACATAAATACAAGTGCCAGGAGCACGCCCATTCCTGTTCCCATCGCACTTCCGATAGCACCGTAGATCGCCTGCGTCGTGGAGTCCTTGTCCTTCACCATCTGAATGAGCAGATACGCGGCCGCAACGCTGACCACAGCGTTGATGATCTGCTCAAAGATCTGTGAGATCGACGTCTGCAACATGTTTTTGTGCCCCTGAAAGTACCCTCTTAATACCCCCAAAAGACCGGAAAAAAAGATCGTCGGAGCAAATACGCGCAGAACGATCACCGAATTTTTTTCTACCAAAAAACCCGCCCCGAAAAACGCAAGCAGGGAGGCAATCCCTCCCACCACGATCACGTAGATCAGCGCACAGTGAAAGATCCTGTGGGCATTTTTATACTCTCTGACCGCCAGCCTTTGCGCAATGACCTTAGAGATGGCGGATGGAATGCTGTAGGACGAGATCAGCAAAATGATCGTGTAGATATTGATCGCCGCACCGTAATACCCATTTCCTTCATTTCCGATGATATGCGCCAGCGGACTTCTATATAAGATTCCTATGATACGGCTGAAAATCCCCGCCATCGCGAGGATCCCCGCCTGCAAGATAAAACTGTCGTTCCTTTTTTTACTGCTCATGAACTGCTCCTGACCTGCTATCCTTCTTTTCGGTCATACCTTTCTCACCCTTTTGCAAAAGACTAGATCTCCTCTTTCTTTTTTCGGTAATACATCAGATATTCTTCCTCTCCCAGATCCTCGTTGACCTCAACCTCCCGGATCCGGAGACCACGATTACGGTAAAAAGTATACGCACCGTAATTCTTTTTAAACACATGCAGCGTGAAGTAATCGTAATCTTCCTTCATCCGCTCAATCATCCTCGTTCCAAATCCGAGGCCGCGATAGTCCCTGTGCACAAATAGACCGGCCAGATAGTCCCCGTCCATGCCGACAAAGCCTACGACCTTCGCATCCGATTCGTACACATACACGTCGAACTCCCCCAGTGCACGGCGGACATAGCTGCTGTTTTTGTCCCAATAAGCAGCATCGACAAAGTCATGAGCCTCCAGATTGCCCTCATACCATATCTTCATAACAGACTCAACATCCGAACGGATCAGTTTTCGAATAAAATCCATATCCCGTATCTCCCCTTTTCTCCCCCATTCTAGCACAGTTCCCCAACTTTCACCACAGAACAATCAAAAAATTCCCTTGCTTTTCCCGGTGTGGGAAAAACAAGGGAATCTTACGGCTACTGTTCTCTGGCCATCTCCAGAAGTTTATCGTGCATCTCTTTTTCGATCTGTCGAAGCTCTTTCTCGGCAAGCTGGCGTTTTTCCCTGCCCTCCTGCTGGATCTTAAGTACATCGTCAAAGGTGCTGATCAGCGTCTGGTTCGTCTGCTTAAGCGTCTCGATATCGACAATGCCTCTCTCTGACTCCTTGGCCGTCTCCACCGTCGCGATGCGAAGGGTCTCCGCATTCTTTTTGAGCAGCTCATTGGTCATATCCGTGACCGCATGCTGCGCTCTGGCAGCCTCCGTCGAATGATTCAGTCCGATTGCGATGACCATCTGGCTCTTCCAGAGAGGGATCGTATTTACAAGGGTTGACTGTATCTTTTCGGACATTGCCGTGTCATTGTTCTGGATCAGACGGATCTGCGGTGCCATCTGCAGTGCAACCATACGTGTGAGCTCGAGATCATGAAGCTTTTTCTCAAACCGGTTGATCAGATCCGCATGGTCTCTGGCCGCCTGCGTATCTTCGGGAAGACCGCTCTGGTCTGCCTTCGCCACAAGCGCGGGAAGAACCACCTCATGTTCCTCCTTAAGCTTCTGCTTGCCGGCGAGAATGTACATGGTCAGCTCTTTGTAGTAATTCAAGTTCAGTTCATACATCTTATCGAGCATTGCCACATCCTTCAAAAGCGTGATCTGATGGCTCTCAAGTGCCTGACTGATCTTATTGACATTGGTCTCTGCCTTGTCGTATTTTGCCTTCATCGTGGTGATCTGCTTTTTGCTGTTCTTCTTAAATGCCGCAAACAGCCCTTTTGCATCGTCATCGCTTTCAAAATCCTTGAGCTGCACTACGATATCCGTAAGCATCTGACCCACTTCTCCCATGTCCTTGGTTCTCACGGAATTGAGTGCGGACTCCGAAAAATCTGCGATCTTTTTCTGGCTTGCCGCGCCGTACTGCAGCACCTGCAGGGTATTGGTGATGTCGATCTGCTTTGCAAAGCTGTCCACCATCTTCTGCTCTTCCTCTGTCAGCACGATCTGAGGTGCATCCTCAGACGCCTCCTGCGGTGCCGCGCTCTGACTTACCGTGCCCTGCGTGACCGCTGCCGGCATCTCCTTCGTCCCCGGCATCTCCAGTGTGAGTGTCGGTGCCTCCTTTAGCATTTCATCGATATTCATTGACATACTCCATTCCTCCCTCGGTTAATCCTTCCTTCGCAAGCATGGTCTTTAAAACCTGCGCGTCCGTGGTGACATCGAGCGCAGTGTCCATAAACAGTTTGTTTAACAGCTCGCCAAAAGCATCATTGATCGTATCTATCGTATTTTCAATCTCCTTTTTGGCGTCCGTCACATCTTTGCCCTGCACGCTCATATGCTCAAACTCCTCATAAGCATTGACAAGCTTCAGCGTTGTGGGCAGGTAGTAATTCATAAGCTTATGCAGCTTGGGGAGCTGCTGTGGCATTTTTTCCAGATCGATAAAGATCTCCTTTAGCAGATCCTCCATCCGGTAAAGCTTCGTCGTGATCGGCTCTGCCGGTATCGCATCGTTTGCCTGCCGGATCCTTTTGATATATTCATGCCCCTCGGCAATCACTGCAGCAAGCGGTTCCTGTTCTTCGCTGCTTTGTCCG
>JAGBQU010000288.1 GCA_017632755.1 Lachnospiraceae bacterium | reverse complement strand
GTGTTGAGAGGCATATGTTTCTTTCTTCCCGATGCCTGAATGGCAGTGTACATCTGCCTTGCAATGCACAGTTCCGCAAAGGTATAAAAGCTTGCGTCCCGTCCGCTGTCATAATCTCTGATCGCCTTAAAAAGTCCGATCATCCCCTCCTGTATCAGATCCTCGTTATCCGCACCGAGTATAAACATGGTCCGGGCTTTGCTGCGCACCAGATGTTTGTATTTTTCCATCAGATAGTCGGTGATCTCCGGCTCTCCGTCCCGCAGTCTGGAGAGCAGTTCTTCATCCGTATATGACCGGTACTGCTCCATCTTGCTCATGCCTGCAACCTCTGGCGCACGATTTCATAGGCCAGCACCCCTGCAGCCACGGATGCATTGAGGGAATCGATATCCCCCTTCATGGGGATGGATGCCACGAAATCACAATTTTCTTTCACCAGACGGCTGACACCGCTTCCCTCATTGCCGATGACAAGTCCGATCGGTCCTTTGAGATCCAGCTGATACATCATCGTCCCGTCCATATCCGCACACACAAACCACATTCCCTCTTCCTTAAGCTGCCCAATGGTCTTTGCGAGGTTGGTCACCTTTGCCACAGGTGTGTAATTGAGCGCACCCGCAGATGTCCTTGCAACCGTTGCCGTCAGTCCGACTGCACGGTTTTTGGGAATGATCACGCCATGTGCACCGGCGAGATTGGCTGTCCGGATGATGGCGCCAAGATTGTGCGGATCCTCTATCGTATCCAGCAAAAACAAAAAAGGCGGCTCATTTTTCTCTCTCGCACCTCTCAGAATATCCTCCACCTGTGCGTATTCATATGCGGCGGCAACCGCAATGACACCTTGATGTTTTCCCGTTTCCGAAAGTTGATCAAGTCGCTCCTTTGTAACGTACTTGATCAGGACATCCTGCTTTTTTGCCTCTCTCTTGATCGTCATGACAGGACCGTCCTGACATCCGTCCAAAACAAAAAGCTTATCAATGGTCTTACCCGAGCGAAATGCCTCGATCACCGCATTTCTTCCCTCTATTGTCAATTCCGTATATCCCATGTCCATTCCTCTTTTCCGGCAGGCCAATCGGGCACATCGTCCATTTGTGACCGCCGTTTACTCTTTCACGATCAGATATCCAGCGCAAGCCGCTCAAATCCCTCTCGCACCAGATCGATCGCCCGCTCCATACGCTGCGTCAGATACAGATATCCCATGAGAGCCTCCAGTCCGGTAGCTTTCCGATAGTCGCCGATGGAAGCATTTTTTGCACTTGTATAGGATTTGGCATTCCGCCCGCGACGATAAACGCTCTTTTCCTGATCGGTCAGTATGTCCATGACCGCCTCCGCAAGCTCAGCCTGCGTTTTTGCCTTCACAAACCTGCTTGCAGATTTATGCAATGCATCCGCCCCTCTGTTTCCCCGTGAGACGAGAACGGTCCTGACGATCAGGTCATATACGTCATCGCCGATGTAAGCCAATGTGAGCGGTGAGTATGTCTGGATATCCACCGGCTCACAGGCAAACACCTCCCTGATTCGCCCCGGCAGATTTATGCTCTCTTCCATTTTACACCCTCTCGTGTATCCTCTAATATAATTCCTTTGTCCAGAAGCTGCCCTCTGATCTCATCCGCTCTGGCGAAATTCTTATCCTTTCTCGCCTGCGTCCGTTCCTCGATCAGAGCCTCGATCTCCTCATCGAGCAATTCCTCCTCCTTTAGGATGATCAATCCGCAGATATCCGACAACAGGACGAGTTCATCCAAAAGTCCCTTCGCAAATGCGCGGGACGCCCCGTCCTTCGCGTGAGTATTGGAAAATTTGACCAGATCAAAGATCGCTGCAATGGCGTCCGCAGTATTGAAATCATCATCCATAGCGGCATCAAACTGATCAGCAAAAGCTTTGGCATCCTCCAGATACTGTTTCTCCGTCTCCGTCAGTTCCGTTTCGGCAGCATGCTCCGCCAGATATTTCAGATTGGAGGCGCCGGTCACGATCCTTTCAAGTCCGCTCTTTGCCGCCTCCATCAGTTCAGCCGAAAAATTGAGAGGGCTTCTGTAATGGGCGGAAAGCATAAAGAAACGCAGCACTTGCAGATCATATTTTTCACTGATGTCGCGCACGGTAAAGAAATTGCCCAGCGACTTGCTCATTTTTTTGTTGTCTATATTCAGAAACGCATTGTGCATCCAGTATTTGGCGAACTGCTTTCCGTTTGCCGCCTCCGACTGTGCGATCTCGTTTTCATGATGCGGAAAGACAAGATCCTCCCCGCCTGCATGTATATCAATGGAATCTCCAAGATATTTTTTACTCATCACGGAGCACTCGATATGCCAGCCGGGTCTGCCGTCGCAATATGCAGACTCCCAATAAGGCTCGCCGTCCTTTTTGGGCTTCCACAAAACAAAATCAAGTGGATCTTCTTTCTGATCTTCTCCCGACACAAGCAAAGAACGGTTCCCGCCACGCAGATCGTCCAGATTCTTGTGAGACAGTTTTCCGTACCCACCAAAGCTTCTCGTACGGAAGTAAACGGTTCCGTCAGTTGCTTTGTATGCATGTCCCTTATCGATGAGTGTCTGGATCATATCCAGCATTCCGTCGATCTCCCTGGTCGCGAGCGGATGTGTCGTCGCAGGCTTCACATTCATCTTCTCCATATCCTTTTTGCATTCCGCAATGTATCTTTCGGAGATGACGGACGAATCCACGCCCTCCTCAATGGCTGCCTTGATGATCTTATCATCCACATCCGTAAAGTTGGACACATAATTCACATCATACCCCTTATACTCCATATATCGGCGAACGGTATCGAACACGATCATCGGTCTGGCGTTTCCGATATGGATCAGATTATAGACGGTGGGACCGCACACATACATGCGGACCTTCCCCTCCTCG
>JAGBQU010000287.1 GCA_017632755.1 Lachnospiraceae bacterium | reverse complement strand
TTACATTGTGACTAGAAATGCTACTGATTATTCTGCATCGAATATAAAAGCAATCGAGCCAAAGGATTACTTGAAATTATAAGAATATGCACGAAAATAGGTGAAGCACTACATAGAGAAATGATGCAAATAGCGGGGTCAGACCCCGCTATTTTTAAGGTGATCCTCTTTCCGCCTTAACAGTTCCACGAGAGCCTATGCAGCTGCCCCTCTTTTTGCATGCTGGCAAACTGCTGCTGGCGCAGTGCCTCATAGAGCACGATCGCTACGGAATTCGAGAGGTTGAGCGAACGGATCTCGTCAAGCATCGGTATGCGAATGCAGCTCGCCTCGTTTTCCACAAGGATCTCCTCCGGGATCCCGGCGCTCTCCTTGCCGAACATGATATAGTCATCCGGCGCAAATGAAACATTCGTATACACATGTCTTGCCTTCGTCGTAGCCATCCAGATCCGAACCTTGGGGTGTTTTTCCTTAAACTCGTCAAAATTGACATACCGGCTGACATCCAGATGCTGCCAGTTGTCCATGCCGGCTCTTTTGATCGATTTTTCATCCAGTCGAAAGCCAAGCGGCTCTATCAAATGAAGCGACGTACCTGTTGCCACACAGGTACGCCCGATATTTCCGGTATTTGCCGGGATCTCCGGCTGATGTAATATGATATGCATATCCGTTTCCTCGTATCGCTTGTAGTACATTTCCTGCCATTTACGGATAAGATATTGATACCAATGCAAGATTATCCGTATTTTTTTCACGTCTGAACCCGCTTAAGCCTACTCCGATTTTCCGTCTCTGAGCTTTTTGATAAAATGCTCCAGCCTGCCGATCGCCTCCTTCAGATTTTCCAGACTATATGCATAGGAGATCCGAAGGAAGCCCTCGCCGCAGTCACCGAAAGCCGTTCCGGGAACGATCGCTACCTTCTCCTGCTCGAGAAGCCTTGTCGCAAACTCCTCCGAAGTCATGCCAAACTCCTTGATGCAAGGGAACACATAAAAGGCACCGTACGGTTCAAAGCACTCGAGCCCCATCTGCTCAAAAGCGTGCATCAGGAAGCGGCGTCTCTGATTATACGCCTCACGCATGCCTGCCACATCCTCATCGCCGCTGCGCAGAGCCTCAACGGCGGCATACTGACTGGTGGTCGGCGCACACATGATAGCAAATTGATGTATTTTTGTCATCTGCTCGATGATCGCCTTCGGACCACATGCATACCCGAGTCTCCATCCGGTCATGGCATACGCCTTGGAAAAACCGTTGATCAGAATGGTTCTCTTCTGCATCCCGGGAATGTTTACGATGGAAACATGCTCGCCTTTGTATGTCAGTTCGGAGTAGATCTCATCGCTGATGACGATCAGATCGTGCCTCTCGATGATCTCGGCGATCGCCTCGAGATCCTCTCTCTCCATGATCGCACCCGTCGGATTGTTCGGAAACGGCAGGATCAGGATCTTGGACTTGTCCGTGATGGCATCTTCCAACTCCTGCGCCGTGAGACGGAACTCATTCTCGTGTTTTAACTCGATGATCACCGGCTTTCCTCCTGCCAGGATCGCACACGGCTCATAGGAGACATAGCTGGGCTGGGGAATGAGCACTTCCTCTCCCTCACCCGGATTGATCAGCGCACGCAGTGCAATGTCGATCGCCTCCGAACCGCCCACGGTCACCAGGACATCACTGCTGTAATCATAGGAGACACCAAGGCGCCTTTGCAGATAATTACAGATCTCTTGTTTTAACTCCTTTAATCCGGAGTTGGATGTATAAAAGGTACGTCCCTTTTCCAGGGAATAGATGCCCTCGTCGCGAATATGCCAAGGGGTATCAAAATCCGGTTCACCGACACCCAGAGAGATGGCATCTTTCATCTCACTGACAATATCAAAGAATTTACGGATCCCGGACGGTTTTAAACCTACAACCTGTTTTGATAATGGGTCTCTCATGGCGTAATCTTCATCCTTTCATCCTCATTTTTTTTATCCAGGATCGTTCCGTGATCCTTGTATTTCCTAAGTACAAAGTGCGTTGCAGTGCTAAGAACGCTCTCGAGCGTGGAAAGTTTATCGGTCACAAAGGTGGAGACTTCCTTGAGCGTCTTTCCCTCAAGGCTCACCAGAAGATCGTATCCACCGGAGATCAGGTAAACTGCATGTACCTCCGGATACTTATAGATCCGCTCTGCGATGCTGTCAAAGCCCTGTCCTCTCTGGGGTGTGACACGCACCTCGATCAGAGCGGAAACCTTTTCGATCGAAGTCTTCTCCCAGTCGATCAGAGTGTGATATCCGCAAATCACACCTTCCTCCTCCATCTTTTTGATCTCGTTTGCCACATCTATCTCGGGTATCCCCAAAATCACAGCCAGTTCACCGATATCAATTCTGCTGTTCTTCTCAATGATTGCCAAAATTTGTTCTCTCATAGTCATTCTTCCTTTCCATTCCATATAGGATCATTTGCCCTGCCCGGCTTATGAAAGCTCTGCAAAGCGTTGATAGATCTCATCGCGCTTTGGCGGCACCAGAAAGCGGATCTCCTCCCCGTTTGTCAACACCCTGTCATTGCCGTCTGTCGTTATGCCTATGACAGTAGCCGGGATCTGCTCTGCCGCCAGCTGACGGACGAGTTCGTTTCCGTTTTCCGTCACGAGCAAAAGGCTTCCACCGCTAAGCAGCTCGTAGGGATTGATGTGAAAAAATTCGCTGATCTCTATCGTTTCCTGTTTAATAGGTATCTTTTTCAGATCGACGCTCAGTCCGACGCCTGCGCTTTCTGCCAACTCCCAGAGTGCACCGAAAATGCCTCCCTCGGAAGCGGCATGCATCGCGCTTACGCCGGACTTGATGGCGGTAGCAGCCTCCGAACGTATGCATAAGAGCCTGTCAAACGCCGCGGCATCTTTGATAAAATGCTTCGGGAGTCTCTCCAAAAGCTCTTTCTCCCTCTCTTTTGCCAAAATGACCGTGCCTTCCAGCCCCACCCATTTGGTTATGACCACATCCTGCCCCGGCCTGGCACCGCCGGAACGTATATAGGTTTGCGAGGCATCCTTTCCTGCGTCGGCCCTTCCCACACCGGTCAGGGATACCACCGGCCGGCTGACCGCATCCGAGAGCTCCGTATGGCCGCCCAGGATCTGCAGATCATACCGCGCACAGACCGCATCCAGCTCCTGCATGAGCTCCTTGATACGGATCTCCCTTGCATTTGCCGGAAGGATCGCATGCACCATCACACCGATGCACACACCGCCCTGCGCCGCGATCTTATTGACCACAGACAAAACCGCATAGGTACCCGCATCCGACAGATAGGGCGCCATCTTGCTCTGTGCCAAAAAGAGACCGGCAGCTTCTTCCAAATGCAAAACAGCGCAGTCTTCCCCTGCTATGGGGCCGACTGCGACTTCATTTCTTCTTGCCTTTATGTACTTGAAAACCGAGCGGCCTAGAACGCTCTGTGATACTTTTCCAAGATTCATCTTACTTCATCTGTTTTCCTGCTGTGTTTTATTGTTGCTGCTGCGCTGCTGCCTCTTGCGCTGCCTGCGCAGCCTGTGCTGCTGCCGCCTGCTGTGCCGCTATCGCTGCCGCTGCCGCATCGGCCTGCTGTTGTGCTGCCATGGCTGCTGCCTGTGCGGGATCCTTGACGGAGGCGATCACGTTTCTCACATGCGCGATATTCTGTGTGGCAATCGCCGCATTGACTGCAGCAACCGCATTCGGATCACCGGAAGCCGTTCCCACCGTAGCAGTGCGGGGCGTTGCGGTGTAAGTACTCTTGTTGACCAGATCACGGCTCACTTCCTCGCCGCCCTCTTTTACAACCTTCCACAGTTCTGCCACATATCCTGTATGGGAGGACTGTACATCTACAAATCCGATGGCGTGACTGCCGTCTGCGATGACTCTCTCACCCTCAGGTACTTTTTTGCTGATCACATTGCTCACATAAGACACCTCACGATCTGCCGGTCTTGTCTCCACACCGTAAATGGTAAATGTGATCTTTTTATTACCGGTAACACCCTCTATATAGATCGGATGCTCCAGATTGTTTACAAACTTAAAATCCTTCTCCGTGCCGGAAATCGCGGCGTCGGCCGACGGATCCACATAAGTCACAATCATGGAATGGTTATGACGCTCCAAAACCTCCAGCTCTGCGCGCAAAACCGCATTGTAGAGCGTTGTGGATACCTGACAGATCCCACCACCGAGGCTTTCGACCACCATACCGTTTAAATAGGAACCTGCCATAAAATATCCGTTTGCTTCCGTAAAGGGACTGACCGCATTATATACGGAAAAACTGTCACCCGGATAGAGCAAAGTGCCGTTGATCAATCTCGCACCGTTTGCCACATTTCCGCTGCGGTTACTTCCCGAGGTGGAATAATCTGTGGTAAATGTGCCGAGCACATCCTTGATCTTGCTAAGCTCCTCCTGCGTTCCTCTGGGTTGTTCAACCTCAACTTCCAGATCCAGGGACGCATCCTGACCGTCCCACTCGTTTTTCAAAAAGTTGCTGACAGCCTTCACGCTACCATCCACATCAATGCTGACTCCGGTAAGACCCGGCTCAATGACAAACTGTCCGTTCTCTCTTGTGAGCGTAGCATCCTGTGCACTCACATTAAAGGGCTCGCAATCCGTTTCGATGATCTCCCTGAGCTTTGACTCATCAAAATCATAGACGATATCAAATACCATATTTTCATGCTGCAGATCCCTTAAGACCTTGTATCTCTTAACGATGTTTCCTTCTTTGCCGATGGCTGCGGCCTGCTC
>JAGBQU010000286.1 GCA_017632755.1 Lachnospiraceae bacterium | reverse complement strand
CAGAAGGACTCGCAAGGTGTACCGTAAAGACCCTCGTAAGCACCCTTATAGATATCCCCCTGATCATACAGACGTCTAAAGATCTTTCGCACCTGTCTCTCATGATAATCGTCCGTGGTACGGATAAATTTATCATAGGATGTGCCCAGCAGATCACAGAGTCCACGGATGGTTCCCGCTACATTATCCACGAATTCCTTGGGGGTAATGCCGGCTTCCTGCGCCTTGATTTCGATCTTTTGTCCGTGTTCGTCCGTTCCTGTCTGGAAAAAGACATCATAGCCTTCCTTCCTCTTGTATCTTGCAATGCTGTCGGCAAGAACGATCTCGTAATTGTTGCCAATGTGCGGTTTCCCGGATGTATAGGCAATCGCCGTTGTTATATAATACTTTCCTTTTTGTGACATTGTGTCGCCTCCCTGTTGATGGATTTACCATATAAATTAGGTTATCACAAGGCTTGTTGTTAGTCAAACATCTTCTTTTTTTCGACCGGCTCTCATACGTATAGTATTGACCGATCGTTGCTCTAGGAATCATTTTTATGCCAAAAAAATCACTCCGCCTTGCGGCTTTGTTCCTGACCCTGCTTCTGACCCTGCCTGTATCCGCATGCAGAACCGATCTTCTTCCATGCACTGCAAAGGCACGGTTTTATCACAGCAGCGATGCCCTGTTCCGTGCAGAACTGTCTGAGGATCCCCTTAACCTGCACTTTACGCTCGCCGATCCCGGGTCTGAGGGCATCGATCCGCCCGCCGACTTTCCTTCTTTGGGAAAAAAAGAACGGGTCCGGAGAAATCTCTTATTGTCCGAGACGCTTTCCGACCTGCAAAGGGTGGATGCCTCCCGGCTCGATGATACCACGGCGTTCTCTTTGGAGGTCATGAAAGAGGCGCTTTCGGCATCCGTGGATTCGGAGCGTTTCATCTATTTTTATGAACCCTTCTCCGCCACGCGCGGCGTGCAGAGCGAATACCCGCTTCTGCTCTCGGAATACGCCTTTCGAAACGAGGAGGATGTCGCCTTGTATCTGCATCTTCTGGAGCAGACTCCCGCCTATTTTGATTCTCTTTTGGAATTTGAGAAAGAAAAGATCCGGGCAGGCTTCCCTCTCACCCGGGAGAATGCAGACGGAGCCATCGAGGCCTGCGACAGCTTTGCGCATGCCGGAGCGATGTTTGATGAAACCTTTGCCGCCCGAATCGGACTGCTTGTGGAAAAAGGCATCTTAACGGAAAAAGAAGCCGCCTCCTATGAGGCGTCCCACAAACGCATCGTGGATACGATCCTTTTGCCTGCATTTCTCCGGCTTGGCGATTCACTTCTTGTACTGAAATCGGATGGAGAAAGAGAAAAGGGCCTGTTTTATAAATCCGGCGGGCGGGTGTATTATGATCATCTTTTGCGGGAAAATGTCGGGACAGACAAGGATGTCCGAGCGCTGAAGAAGCTTCTTTTACAAGATCTGAGACAGAATCTGTCCGCGCTGAACGCGTTGCTTGCGTCCGCGGACCTCAATCGGATCCTCCGGACCGAAGATCCGCTGCAGGATCTGCCTTCGTCCAAGATCCCGGAGGATCTGAAAACACGCATGCGAGAGGATTTTCCGTTGGAAGACCCCACAGACTATCCCTATGAGGTCGCGGCGGTGGCTCCCTGCCTTGAGCCCTACACAGCACCGGCATACTACTTTACGCCACCTATCGACGCTCTGCATGACAACCATATCTACATCAACGAGAGCCAGACAAAAGCAGGTCTGCAGCTCTACACCACCCTTGCACATGAGGGTTTCCCCGGTCATCTCTATCAGACCGTAACCTCGCTAAGAGCCTTTGAGCAGACGCATCAGCCCATGCTGCGCCGCATCATCAGCTACGGTGGCTATGTGGAGGGCTATGCGACCTATGCGGAATTCTACTCCTATGCCTATGCCAAGGAGTGTGCCACCGAGCTTTTGTGCACGGCGGGCAACGCCGGATCGGCAAAAGATGTGCGGACGTATTACGATCTGATGTATTATGACAGGCGCATCAAGCTGTGCCTGTATTGTCTCGCCGATATCATGATCCACGGCGAGGGTCAGAGCCGGGAGCAGATCGCCGAATATCTGGGCGGCTTTGGCATCCGCGATCCGGAAACGGCAGATCAGATCTACGATTACATCCTGTGCGAACCCACAACTTATCTGAAGTACTATGTGGGATATCTGGAAATTCTCCGGTGCAGGGATCTGGCACGAAAAAACTGGGGAAAACACTACTCAGATCGGGCATTTCATCTGTTTTTGCTAAAGACAGGTCCGGCGCCTTTTTGGCTCATAAAAAAAGAATGCCGCTTGCGGCATTCTCGCGCCGAGCGCGGTTGCATTTATGCAACATTTATGTTACGCGCAAGTGTGCATCCATAGCGGAGCGCTTTTTGTGTAATAGGAATTGCAGTGCAATTTCCTATTACATAAAAAGAGAGCTCTGCAATGCAGCGCTCTCTGCTCTTACGAAGGAATGAAAAAATCACTCAGCTTATGTAGTGCCTTCTCAAGTACCTCCTGCTCGTTTTCATCCAGATTTTGGACGATCGAGCGGATCATTTGTTTGTGATACTCCTGATGATGCTTATATGCTTCCTTTCCCTCCTTTGTCAGAGAGACGAGTACGACACGGCGGTCTTTCTCACTTCGGACTCGGTTTACATAACCCTTCTTTACGAGCGCATTCACGGAGATCGTGAGGGATCCCATCGTCACACGCAAAGCCTTTGCCAGGCTTGACATGTTCTTAGCCTCACCCGGTCCGATCGCCTCAATGACGTGCATGTCGTTTAGGGTCATCCTTCCGAAATTCTTTTTGATGGTCTTCTCCTCGATCCCAAGGATCTGGTGAAACAGATTCACAAACAATTCGTTTAAGGTGTTTTCCAAATTCAAACTTCCGCCTCATTTCCATTTGCATAGTGGAGTATTTCCGGAAATACCGGTATGGTCAGCGCGCTTTCAGCAGCCCGATGTTTTTAATCAGTACCGATACGGTGCCGTCCGGATTGGTGATAAACTCTACCTTGCCCGGATCGTTGTACTCGCTCATCGGTATCTTGATCTCTATGCCGCTGTCCGTGGTCAGATACTGCGTCTGAAATTTGCGCATAGTCGTATCGCTCCTGGGCTTAACTTCCTGCTTTACCAAGTCGTATTTTTCCATTTTATCCTGAAACTCGATCTGCAGCTGGGGCTTTTCGACAAAAACCTGCTGTGCTATCTCTTCGACCGCAAAGCCGCCCTGTTCCTCCAAAGCCTGATGTATGATGTTTTTGGCTCGCATGGACTGTTCATACTGTTCAGACTCATCATAATAATCTTTTTGTACGCTGTCAATCGCTCTGGTCACGATGGAGAGCTTTGACTTCGGGGAAAGTTCGCTCGAGCATTTGAGGAACAGATAGGTAAAGTAGTTGACCTTCTCACCGTTTACCTCATACTTCTTTTCCATCGCGTGTACGGTCAGATCATCGAGACGGATGATCGCTGCCTCCGTCAGGCGCTGGCTCTGCCCCGGCAGGATCGATTTGTACTTTACGATCTCATTGGCATTTCCGTCCTCAAGCGTACTGGTCCGGTGCGTGTAGGATTCCTTATAGTTCATCTTGAGAATCCCCAGATATTCATCTGCGCGCTCACTAAAGCGCACGATTACAAGATCGGCGGGTGGGATGTCGATATTGCTGTTCATGATCTCATACAGATAGCCGGCAAGATCCTTGCTCAGATCGACAAAAAACTCCTCCTGATATTGACTGACCATCTGAAAGACCTCCGACTCCTTCTCATAAAAGCGGCAGGGTTTGCAATCATCGCTCGAGGCAACCTTGTAAATGTGCTCCCTCAAAAAATCGGCAAAATCCGAGCCAAATTCGATCTCTTTGTCCGAGAGGACGGGCAGTCCCACCGTGGAATCCAAAATATGTACAATCACTTTCTTGATGCGAATCTCTTCTTTTATCATCGGTCTTTTCCCTTCGTTTTTCTGTTTTGTTGTATATGCTCCCGACTGCTTGCAGCCGCAGGATCCGAGTTTCTTTATCCGGACACTTCGCTCACTGTCTGTAAACGTCACCACCCGGGTTTGCACAAAGCGGCCACTTGGTATATAATCCTATACGGCTTTCCAATATCGATCCGTCCCGGCTTGCGGGACAAAAAAATATATACAGGTGATCTTTATGAATAATCTTATCTTCAGTTTACAGGCGACCATTCCCGTTTTCCTTACCATGGTGATCGGGTATCTGCTAAAACGGATCCATCTGATCGACGATGCGTTCACCGCAGTGCTCAACCGCTTCAACTACCGGATCTCGCTGCCGGCGCTTTTGTTTCTCGATCTGTATCAGGCAGACTTTTTTGCGGTTTGGGATACAAGCTATGTGCTATTTTGTCTGCTCTCCACTTTGACCGGCTGCATCGCCATTACTATTTTATCCTATTTTCTGCTAAAGGACAAAACAATTTTGGGAGAATTTGTGCAGGCATCCTATCGGGGGAGTGCCGCCGTACTCGGGATCGCTTTTATCATGAATATTTACGGGCAGGTGCACACCACTCCTCTGATGATCATCGCAACAGTGCCTCTTTACAATATCTACGCGGTACTGCTCCTGTCCTTTACGGATCCTATAGCGATGACAGAAGGCGCGACACGCAGAGCCAATCGGACGCAGTTAAAAAAATCCATCCGGGGCATTCTCACCAATCCCATCCTACTGGGAATTTTACTTGGCATGCTCGCTTCCATCTCCCGGATCCATCTTCCTGTGCTCATCACAAAGACCATCGGCAACTTCTCGGCTCTCGCCACACCGCTTGCCCTCATCGGGCTCGGTGCCGGGTTCGAAGGCCGGAGGGCGCGTGCCAGGATCAAACCTACCATTGCCTGCACTCTGGTGCGCCTGGTTATCCTGCCGGTCACGTTTTTACCCATTGCGGCTCACATGGGCTTTCGCGGCGAGGACATGGTTGCGATCCTCATCATGCTCGGTGCTCCCACCACGGCAAGCGGCTACATCATGGCAAGAAATATGAATCACGAGGGAACACTGACCTCGAGCGTGGTGGTCTCAACCACCTTTTTGAGCGCGCTGACTCTGACATTCTGGCTGTTTGTGCT
>JAGBQU010000285.1 GCA_017632755.1 Lachnospiraceae bacterium | reverse complement strand
ATTGCAAAGAGACCATGCCCGCAAGGAGTACCACCGTCAGAATATGCAGCTGCCTCCCCCGCAATAACCCCAGTGCCCTGCGGATGAGGGCAAACAGGGAAAACGCAAACACGGCCGCCAAAAACACGGCCGCACATCGGTAAGGCAGTGAGAGATGCCACGCCACATAGTCCGCCTGATCCGTCACAGTAAACCCATGTATCCACAAATAAAAAAGGATGACAAATAAGGCAGCCATCGCTGCCTTTATGCACCCTTTTACAAAAACCGCTCCGCCATGGCGGGATCTGACCGTCTCGCTCATACCTGACTCCGATACAACTGAATATATTCCTGAAAGCAGCTTTCCTTCCGATACTGCTTTGCATGCTCTGCGCAAGCTTCCCGGCTAAATGGCCTTGCGACGACAACCTCCGCGATCGTATTTTTAAGCTCCGTATAATCTCCCTTTGTCACGATCCGTCCGCATGTTTCATCGATGGACTCCGGGCTTCCTCCTGTTCGGAACGTGATCACGGGAGTACCGCACGCGAGCGCCTCCAGGTTGGTCGTGGGAAAATTGTCCTCCAGCGTTGCATTGACATAGACCGCCGCGTGGGCGTAGAGACAGGCAAGCTCTTCGATGCTTTGCGTCCGTTCCAGCCCCAAAAGGACATGTCTGTCATATTTACGGCGCAGCCTGCGTGCCTGTTTCCCGGAAAGGCCGACAAGAACGATCCGATATGGTATGCTGCCCGTTTTTTTATAGAGGCTGCCGTTCTCCTGTGCCAGTCGTTCAAAAAAGGTCAGTCCCTTACGATGTTCCCATACATTGGCGACGCCGAGGATATACGGCAGATGATCTTCACCCGATGCTACCTGCATATCAAATACGCCTATCGATCGAAGCCTTTCGGAAACAGCGATATCCGGTCTGAACTTTTGCTGATCAATACCGTTTGGGATAACCTCGATGGGATATTCCTTTAGAAAGGACTGTTTTACCAGACCGGCGAGCCACCTGCTCGGCGTCACGATCGTCAGATCCTTCACGCCGCAATATGCCTCTTTTTTGCGCGGATAGATCCGGCTCGTGCTGTCACAGAATATGGCATAGGGATAGGCGCTGGCGTGGATCACGCAGTCCTTGCACCCGGTCTTCCACTTTTCACATGCGATGTAATCAAAATAAGCGCAATGTCCCGTAAAGGGCCAGCAGTCGTGAAATGTCCAGATGACCTTTTTATTTTTCTCTTTGAGATACGCAAAAAACAGCTCCGTCTGTAGATAGAAGCCATGAATATTGTGCAGATGGATCACATCCGGATTTAATTCGTCGAGATAGATGAGGAATGCTTTTGTCAGCATCGTGGAATGAAATCCGGATTCCCCGCGGAAAAAATTCCACAGTACATGCTCTACCATGTCCTTCGCGGATCCGATTTTATAACCCTTGATCTCGGTATGTACCGGTCCACGGCCATATGCCATGTATGCCTCGATACCCTCTTTTTCACAGATCTCATACAGGTCCATGCAGATCCGGCCAACACTCCCCGTTCCGTACATGGTATTGACTTGCAATACTTTCATAAAAATTATCCTTGTCTCACAAATATATTATCTGGTATATTGTATCTAGTATACTTAATAGGAGATTTCATTATGGTTATCATACAACCTATCGGAGGTTTGTGCAATAGAATACGAGCGATTAATTCCGCCTACCTGCTGGCCAGAGAGCGCAGAGACAAGCTCACCGTGCTCTGGCTTGTAAACAAGGACCTCGGTTGCCCGTGCGAGGAACTTTTCCTGGAAAACAGGGAACTGCGTGTCATCAACATCCGCTCTGCGCTGGATCCGCGCCGGATCTGGTATCGCACAACGAGCCGCTTTGTCGACAATGGGACGATCCATGCGCACAGAGGCGATGGGCTGCTTGACGAGGAGTTCCGCCACGCACTTCCCTCCAGGATCTATATTGCCACAGAAGAACATTTTTATCCAAGTCATGACTATCATCTGTT
>JAGBQU010000284.1 GCA_017632755.1 Lachnospiraceae bacterium | reverse complement strand
GCCCTGTCGGTAGTATTCCAGGGATTATATCGAGAATCCTAATAACTTCGGTTACCGATCCCTGCACATCTCCTTCTTTGACAATACTTCGCGAAGCGACATCGAGGTTCAGATCCGGACCAAAGAGATGGATGATAACGCCGAGATCGGTCCGGCGAACCATCTGGGATACGAAAAACGGCAGGCTGATCCTTCCGTATGAGCATCTCTCAAGATTTCAGAATGACCTGATCTGAACCTTTGTATGCTCACCCCCAATAGTACCGCCTGTTCAGATAATGAACGATATCATTGCTGTCGTTCTTGCGGCGATCCACGGTATGCCTGCTTTGATGATCCCCCACACTGACGACTGTCTGAAAGCCGTACTCCTCTTTGAGATAATCGATCATATTCCCGGTCGTGGCGTTTTTGTTATAGATCTTGATATAGCGGTAGCCCGGGTAATCATCGGAAGGATAGCTCAGGATCTTGAACTGATCCCGGTACCCCGCCTTCTCCATATCGTCCAGCAGGGCGCTGATCCTCTCTTCTGTATCGATCAACATATAATAGACCGCAGCGTGTTCCACGGGTCTTTGTTTTTTCAGATAATTCCGGTAGGGGGATCTGTGGAGTTTTTCAAAGATCCTTCTCTCCGCTTCGTTATGCAGTTCATCGTAATAGATCAGCAATACATCTTCGAGGATGACGGTAGTGAAAAAAACAAACCCCTTTCCGCGAAGGAATGTTTCGATCTCGGTCGCGTGCACGGCAGAGATCACATACATCTTCGGATAACTGTTCTCATTGACATCGTACAGGAGCGCTCCGTCCATCGCGATGATCGGGATACGCGGGCGCACTTCCCCCATCGTTTCCAGATAGGTCGCCGGCGTCCGGAGTGTCATGACGGTCAGGTTCATCCCGTCATCCAGGAGATTCGTCAGGGTAAAGCGGCTGAACGGCGTCAGCTTTTCTCCTGTAGATCGCATCGCATGATCCATGTCGGCGATGAACAGAACCTCCTTCTGCACTTTCCCGTGCAAATGGACCAGATTGATGATCAGGCCGAGCAGGATCCCGATCATCGTATCCAGACTGCGGTCAAGAACAAAAAAGAACGGATTTGCATCCGTCAGATGATTCACCACGATACTCAGATATACCACACAGGAAAAGTAGGATGCGTTGTTGCGGTTTAACAGGATCGTCGTATATATGATCGGTACGATGAACGCGGAAAGGATCAGGTAATGAAGCAGTCCGTATCCCACATCCCATACATAGCCTTTAAGGAGAATGAACAGTAATCCGTATGATGCGCCGATCGCCGTACCCACCGTACGTTGCAGCGCATTTTTCACGGAATCCTTATGGTGTGACTGAATGCACCACAGGACGGCAAGCGCAGAATAAAACGGCGTCCCCTTCCCGCCCCGGAGCAGGTATATCAGAAAGCACAGCATCACGCCAATCGCCGACTTGATGATCCTGAGTCCGATCTTCGGTATGCTTTTTTTCTTTTTACACATCAGTCCCGATCATGCCTTTCTGATCCTCGTCTGCGATCAGCTTGATCATCGCGGTATACTGATAGGCAAGCGTCTCATCATGAAGAAACGCGATGATGCCGTCGATAGGGGACACGATTTTCTGCCGTACTTCTGCCGTATAAGGGTCCGTAATGACTGCCAGTTCGTCTCCCTCACACACATGTGCTCCCGCCTTCACATTGCTCTCAAAGAATCCCGAATGTTCGGCCCGCAGACTGACAAAATGCGAAGTCTCAACCACACGGGACACGTAGCCTTCATAACCCCTGTGATCGATAATCCCTTGTTTCGACATAAAGTTCAGGATTGCGGCACAAGCCTGTGCGGCACTCTCCTTGTCGATCGACACTGTGCTGGTCGTATAGAGCGAGAAGGCGTCCGTTTCCCAGATCTGCCAGTTGTAATTCAACGTAGCCGTATCAAAGGGTCTGGGATTATGCAGTACGACATATGGCATACCGAAGCTTTTGGCAAGTTCGACATTTTCCCTTCCTGATTTCATCATGCGAACCTGAGGCACAAAGCTTCCGGGCATATAAAAAGAAGCCATCTGAACACCATATCGATACCCCTTGATCTTACGGAAGACCCCATCCGCGATCCTCTGTGTCGTTTCCCCTTCATCATACCCGGGGAACATGCGATTGATATCTGTATTATCTATTGTCCAGAATCGCTTTTTTGCGTTGACGGAATAAGGATTGGCGCATGGAATGATCAGAATCTGCTTTCCGTCCCTGATACGTCCTGCCTCCTCAAATCTGTTCAACTGACGGATCAGGCGAGAACAGGTATAGATCTGCTGATATTCATTTCCCCGCATGCTTCCGATGATGCAGATGCTTTCCTCTCCCTCTCCGAACAGAAAGCCGCTTACCCGGAAATCATCACGGTAAAGAGCTCTGATCCGGTACATCACTTCATTTCTCATTTTTTGATCACTTCCTTTTTCAAAATCCTTCCCATCAGCGATCCCGCCTCCACCACAGGATACTCCCTGGTGGTAAACAACCACCCATCACCGGGCGCTTCTATAGGAGCAAGTTCCTTCCCTGTAAGAGGATCGATGATGCAGCCGATCCTTTGTCCTGCTTCCACCGTACTCCCATGGTCACATTCCTTTATGAATACACCGGAGGTCGGAGCGTTCAGATAGAAGACATCCGTCCCATGCTGATCGTACGAGATGATCGGTCTGCGGATCGCCTCCACGGGGCCATCCCACATGTCCAGATTTTTCATCAGATTCAGAATCCCCTCCGTCAACTGCCGGCCGTATTCGCGTGTGATCCGCATGCCAACCCCCATCTCAATGACCAGAGTCGGAACATGAATGGAGTTCATACTGTATGCAAAAGTCGACTCCAATACGGTACTGCTCCCGTGGATCCAAATCAGATCCATATTGGAATTTTCGGCGAAGGGTACCAGCGAATCCTTGTGCAGTTCATTGATACGGATCTGCGGAATCTCGGTCAGAAAGATGTTACTCGCATGAATATCGAGACAAAGAGACGCTCCCGCGCAATCTCTCAGGATTTCTGATGCCATGTACTCATTCATGTCGCCATCTCGGTTTCCTGGAAAGATGCGGTTCATATCCAGATCAAACGCCGGTATACCGCGACTGATGCTGTCAATGCCGATCGGATTCATTGCCGGATAGATATCCACGATCCCATGCAGCATCTCTGGTGATCCGCTGATCCTCTTCGCGAGTTCATAACACACGAACTGTCCTTCCAGTTCATCCCCGTGAATGCCAGTCACGACACAGATACGAGACGCATCCCTGCTTACATCTGCCGGGGCTATGCGGTGCTTTCGTATAAACAGATGCTCATCCACCGGCATCTCCGCATCCGCGATCTGTATGATCACATCCTTTATCATATCCATGATCCCGCTTCCTCAACATGAACCCTGATACTCTGTTTCTGTTCTGTTTTACCGTCACAACCGACAAATATGCCTTGATTGATCAGGCAATCTCGGTAGTCTCTCCCGGCTGCGATTCTGATATGATCATCAACGACCATCACATCGTTCGTCGGGTCGACAGCGATCCATTTCCCGGCTGCAAAGTATTCGACCCAGGCATGCGACAGCCCCTCTCCGAGCATCATGCCGGTAACATATCGGCACGGGATCTGATCCATGCGGAGCAGGGAAAGCAGAATATGCACAAAATCCTGGCATACGCCGCATCCCTGTGAAAACGCCTCTTCCGCCGTCGTTGAGATCTGTGTGGATCCACTTTGATACGCATAGTCTTTATGGAGACTGTTCATATAAAGCCGCACCCTGTCAGATGTTGTACCATGCCGTTCAGGGCAAACCCGAAGCAATTCCCCGTGGTAACTCCCAATATTTTTCCCCGGAAGCGTATGTTCCGTCTGATACTTAAAGATGTCTGCCTCCGTTTTTGCGCATTCCGATTCGTGATCCGAATGACCGCATTCAGCGATCCCATTTACATCGATCATAAATTCTCTGTGCGGCTCTTCACAAAGACCGTAAATACATTCATTTCCGAAGGAATCCTCCGAACGGCTGATGAAACGCTTCGGCCACACATCATAAGCCAATGATTCAACATACTGTCTTTTGTTGTCCCGTGGGAAGCATTTCAATGTAAAATGATGCTCCTTCACGGGCATATCAAATGCAATTTCCATGTGATACAGAAAACGCAAACGTTTCATTACAACAGTGCCTCGATCTCCTGCGCGATCCCGTCATAATCAAGCTCGTCTTCTTCGATCAGGTAATTGACATGCGCAAGGTGTTTTGAGCTGAATTTCAGACCGGTTCGTTCTACGCGATGATTCAGTCTGACAACTTCCCGTTGGATCTCCTTTTTTTCCATATGCATACGGGCATAGATATCGATTCGTTCCACACGCTTTCCCAGCTTAATGATACTCCGAACCTGTTCGTCATCGATCGAATCGT
>JAGBQU010000283.1 GCA_017632755.1 Lachnospiraceae bacterium | reverse complement strand
GTTCTGTAATGATCCCCCTCCGGGGTCAGAAAGACCTGGGTCTTGTCCTTTAACCGTCTGAACGATTTGCTATGTAAGATGCGGTCGCGATCCCTTTGAAATACCGGACGGATATCACACTGCTCTTCATCCCTGCTTCTTCCCTTTGATTCTTTGCTGCGAGTCGCATAGGGGCTTAAATATTCGCACTCCCTGTCCTCGAGTTGCTCACGGATCGTCATATTGAAACCTTCTTTCCCTCGCGCTAACAAACATGTCCTCTTTAATATTCTGCGCAGCTATGCTTTTTCCTTTTCTTTTTTTTATTCCGATCATCGACGCCAATCGGGAACAGACAAAAGCCGGGATCCGCAATTAGCTCTTTCATATTACAAAGTCGTGGTGTGCCTTTCTCTTTGCACGATGGAAAGCAGTTTGTCAAAGACAGCTTCGTTTTGCACAACCACGATCGCAATGTTCTCTTTTGCCCTGCTCAGGCCACGGAATAGATTGCGCACACGGGAATCCTGCCCACCACTCTCCTCCCGCTTTGCGTATCGGAGATACCCCTGTTCATCATATGCAAAAGAAGCGTCAATCAGCATCACCACACGCTCATACTCCCTGCATGTTGCCTTCGATACCTCGATCCCATTTCCGGAGCCTGGATCAATGTCCTTATCCCGGATATAGACATATTCATCCTTTTCAAACGTGTGTCGCAGCCTCTTTGCCTCCGCATCGTTGCGGGCATAGGTCAAAGCCACCGATGGATATTCTCCCCTGTGATTTACCCCCTGGCAGCACATCACACACCGGATGAAGGATGAGAGCTCACGATTGAGACGGATCCGGTTTGTCAGACGATAGCGCACACAATCCGGAAGTGACTCGATCAGATCTGCGCCGTACAGATTCCTCTCTTCCCGGAAAATGACATCCTCCCTGTCATAGGATATGATGACCGGAGCGTTTCGCTTTCCCGCGAATTCCAAAACCACCTCCAGCATAGCGCGGTCCATGCGATGTCCTTCATCCACAAGGACGGCACAATAATCCCCTTGCAGCATGAGGTTCTCGCGGTTCTCAACATAAAGAAAATCGATCCGCTTAAGGCGTTCATCGAGCTGTTCCAGTTCCCTTGTGCGCGCTCCCAGATGGAGCACACAAACCTGATTCCGCCTGGAGAGATGCATCGCGATGTCATAGAGCAGGATCGTTTTGCCTGTTCCGGGGAATCCCGTAAACCCCTGCACCGGCATCTTGGTTTGCTCCTCCTGTGCCTGCTTGATGTTTCGCAGGATCTGCCTTTTGATATCCTTTTGCTGTGAAGTAAGAAAATACTCCTGACGCAGGAATTTATCCGGTTCCGTCAGCGGAGAGAACAGATATCTCTCCTCCTTAAAAAGTTCCTCGACATTGCCGTTATAGCAGGTACCCTGACGTTCCAATATCTCTGCGAGTTCCCTCCAGTCCGCCTCGATCAGCCTGCCGCTGCCCGTAAGCCGGACCAGCCGGTCCGTCCCGCTGACATAGGTATAAAAGTACATGGTTCGCCCCAGCGTCGCAAGGTAATAGCGATTTTGCAAAAGCTGCTTATGGATCACCTCATCCGATACATTCCCGCTCTTTAACTCTATATTGACCACAACCTGATCACTCACGCGCAAAAGATCGAACTCCTTACCGAGCTTGGGCATGATGAAGGAGTAATAAAAGTACAGTTCTGCCGCATGATCCGTCACAGCATCCAGCTTTTCGATCAGAGCCCTGAGGCCTTCCAGCTCCCATGCCTTGATTTTTAAGTTTTTGTCCCTCTTGGACATCTGCCGCTCCAGCCGCGTGAGCCGGGAAGGCTCCGACAATCTGGTTAAGGCGTAGATATTGATTGGCTTCATGTGCTCAGTCCTTATTTATGGGTGCAATACTTCTTTCCAGAATCCCGTTCATATGGGCAATCGCCGTCCCGTAATTGGTAAACGGTATGCCTGCTGCCACGGCGGCCCGCATCCTGCCCAGCATCTCTTTGTCACCCAGCATACAGCCGCCGCAATGAATGATGAGATCATATCCGGACAGTTCTCCGGGGAAGCCATGTCCGGAAGAAAACGTGAACTCCGGCTTTTGACCTGTGTATACGGCAAGCCATTTCGGAAGCTTTACCGTACCGATATCCTCGCACTGCCTGTGATGCGTGCAACCCTCACTGATGAGGATTTTGGCACCGTCTTTCAGCTCATCGATCGCATGCGCCCCGCGAACGGCCTCCTGCAAAAATCCCTTGTAGCGCGCCATCAGAATGGAGAAGGAAGTCAGTGGAATATCCTCCCGCACCAGATGCATCACACTTGAAAAAGCCTGTGAATCCGTGATGACAAGCGCCGGATCTGTTTTTAATCCTGCCAGCGTTTGCGCAAGCGTCTCCACTCCCGTGACAATGCCGATCGCACCGGCATCCAGAATATCGCGCAGCGCAGCCTGCTGTGGCAGGATCAACCGGCCTTTGGGCGCGGAGGAATCGATCGGTATGACCAGTACCACGGTATCTCCGGGATGGATCAGATCCGCGACGAAACGGAGCTGTTTTTTGTCTGCCCTTATGCAGTGCGCCAGCTTTTCCTTCAACTCTTCGATCCCCTGACCGTTTACGGAGCTGACATACAGCTCGCTTTGTCCATCTGTCGCCGGTTGCTCTCTCAGATCGGTCTTGGTGTGCACAATGAGGCAGGGGATATCCTGTTTCCGGATCAGCTCCTGCAGCTGCAGTTCTGTCGTTTTGAGCGTTTCCTGCTCGGTAACCAGAACGGCGATGTCACAAATGCCGAGCACTTCCCTTGTCTTTCTCACCCTCATTTCGCCGAGTGCCCCTTCATCATCAAAACCGGGCGTATCTATGATCGTAACCGGTCCGAGGGGAAGCAATTCCATGCTCTTTTTGACCGGATCCGTCGTCGTGCCCTTCACCTCGCTGACCAGAGACATCTCCTGATTGGTAATCCGATTGACCAGACTGCTTTTTCCTGCATTTCGAAGTCCGAAAAAACCAATATGCACACGTTCCGCCATGGGCGTTTCGTTCAGACTCATCTCATTATCTCCTCACAACACTTCCTGTTGATTCTTCTGTTTCACGACTGCGGACAGTTCCCTTTTTAGAAACGGAAGTCTCGTTCTCCATCAGCAATCTTTCCAAGACGTTCCCGCACAATGGCTCTTACCTGCTCTTTGGGAATCATATCGATCTCCCTCTCGATCATGGAACGTCCGAGACGTTTTGTATCCTCACTCGCATAATCCAGCAGATATTCCTGCAGCGTCATCAGCGCATTCGGATGACAGCAGTTCTGGATCTGACCGGATTTACACAGCGACATGAAACGGTCTCCCGTTCTGCCCTCGCGGTAGCAGGCTGTGCAGAAGGAAGGAATATAACCGGCACGCATCAGCCATCCTACGACCTCATCGAGCGTACGGTTGTCCGAAACGTCAAACTGCTCCGTATCATGCGGACGTTCCTTTTCGCAGTACCCGCCCACAGAGGTTCTCGATCCACCGCTGATCTGGCTGACGCCCAGTCGGATGATCTGTTCTCTCACCTCGGGCGTTTCCCGGGTGGAAATGATCATTCCCGTATATGGTACCGCAATCCGGATGCAGGCTGCGATCTTACAAAACATCTCATCGCTCAGGGAATTATCGAAAGCATTCGGATCGATGTCATCTGCGCGCTTTACGCGGGGCACGCTGATCGTGTGCGGACCCACGCCGTGTACCGCCTCCAGATGCTCCGCGTGCATGAGAAGTCCTGCAAATTCGTACGCATAGTTATCCAGTCCGAAGAGCACGCCGATTCCCACATCATCGATGCCGCCCTCCATCGCGCGATCCATGGCCTCGGTGTGATACACATAATCGTGTTTGGGACCGGTCGGATGCAGCAGCTCATAATTTTCCTTGTTGTACGTCTCCTGAAACAGGATGTAGGTGCCGATCCCCGCATCGCGGAGCTTGCGGTAGTTTTCCACCGTCGTCGCGGCGATATTGACATTCACGCGGCGGATCGCCCCGTTTTTGTGCTTGATCGAATAGATCGTCCGGATACAGTCAAGGATGTATTCGATCGGATTGTTGACCGGATCCTCTCCCGCCTCGATCGCCAGCCGCTTATGCCCCATATCCTGAAGTGCGATGACCTCTTTTGCCACTTCCTCCTGCGTCAGCTTTTTGCGCGGAATGTGTTTGTTCTTCAGATGATAGGGACAGTACAGACAACCGTTCACGCAGTAGTTGGAGAGATACAGCGGAGCAAACAGAACGATCCGGTTTCCGTAAAAATCCTTTTTGATCTGTTCTGCCAGATCATAGATCTCCCTCAGCTTCTCCTCGTTTTCACAAGCCAGAAGCACGCTTGCGTCGCGATGCGAAAGCCCCCTTCTCTCTCTTGCGCGATTCAGGATCTCGTCGATCAGCGCCGTGTCGTTTTTGTGTTCCTGCGCATAGCGGATCGTGTCGCGTATCTCGCCATCATTGATAAATTCCTCCGCATGCATGGAGCGCATGTCATACTTCATTTTCCCTACCTCCGGTCATATCGTAATCTCCCCGGTCCGTGACGATCTCACAACCGGTTTTTTTCACTCGTCTTTTCAGACATTCGATGCACTGCGCCGCCTCTTCACCGGTGCAGATCTTGTTGTCATACAGCAGATATTTTTGCCGCACACCTGTCGGTGAGAGATTTGGCATCAGCACGTTGGCCCCTGCCAGAATTCCCTTTTCCCTTCCCTGCGGATCTATGGTTCCAAGTGCCGTCGTGGCAGGAAGCAATACCCCCGGCAATGTCAGCCGGATCAGCGAGAGCAGAAACGTGGTCAGCTCCGCACTGCCCGCGGGCTCGTCCCGCAGAGGGGTATCCTTATGCGGAATAAAAGGCCCGATCCCCACCATCTGCGGCTGCAGTTTTCTCAAAAAAAGCAGTTCCCCGGCCAGATCTTCCTCCGTCTGTCCGGGAGAGTTTACCATAAACCCCGCGCCAACCTGATAGCCCAGTTTTTTCAGATTCTGCAGACATCCTATTCTATGGTCAAAATCCATGTTTTCCGGATGCAGCGACCGATAATGTACGCCATTTGCCGTCTCGTGCCTAAGCAGATACCGGTCGGCTCCCGCCTCCTTTAAGATGCGATAGCTCTCATAGCTTCTCTCCCCCACCGAGAGCGTCACCGCACAGCCCGGATACTTTTGTTTGATCGCGCGCACCGTGTCTGCCAGGAGCTCATCCGTAAAATACGGATCCTCACCGCCCTGCAGAACAAAGGTGCGAAATCCCAGCTCATGGCCCGCATCGGCGCAGGCAAGGATCTGTTTGGGCGAAAGTCGATAGCGGTCCGCGCACCGGTTTCCCGCACGGATCCCACAGTAATAACAGTCATTTTTACAATAATTGGTAAACTCGATCAGTCCGCGGATAAAGATACGATTGCCATAATAGCGTCCACGCGCCGCGCATGCCAGCTTAGCCGCCTCATCCCGCACAGTTTCCCTGTCACGGATGAGCGCCAGATATTCTTCCTTTGTCAGGGATGTCCCGGTTGCAAGTTTTTCCAGCAGTCTGCCCGTCATTTTTCATCCCTCATCTCATAGCATTTATCGCTATCCAAATCACTCTCCACCTTTCTTTTGACCTTTTGGTGACTGTCACTTTTATCTCTTGTTTCCGGCAGTTTTACAACCGTCCAGCCCGCCTCACAGGTTAGCACATCCCGGCTGCGGTACTCAAACAGGACATAGGTTTTTTCCTCCCCCGCATCATCGCCGATCTTTGCGAGGAGCTGTTCATCCCACACGGGATATCGAAACGGCTCCAGGTGCGTCATCTTGGAAAGCTGCTTGTGATCATATTCCCGATACCCCGGAAGATAACGCCG
>JAGBQU010000282.1 GCA_017632755.1 Lachnospiraceae bacterium | reverse complement strand
TTGTAAGTGCGATCATCAGATCATCGACCGTGATCACAAAACCGATCGCCGGCGCATTCTTTCCAAAATACGATAAAAGCTTATCGTAGCGGCCTCCCGTCAGGATCGCATCGCCCACGCCGTAGGTGTAACCTTTAAAGATCACACCTGTATAATAATGATATTTGCTGACCATCGAAAGATCAAAGGAAACATATCTTGTCACATCATAGGTCTCGAGCGCTTCATAGAGTTTTTTGAGTCTCTCGATGGCACCGAGTGATCTGTCATTTGTGACAAGCTTCTTTGCCTCATCCAGAAAATCTATGCTTCCGCAGGCCTCCGTTGCCTTGAGCACGATATCCGCAAGGTCTCTGCTCACTCCGACTTCGTGCAAAAATTCCTCCACGCCAAAATAATTCTTTGCCGAGATATACTCCCTGAGCGAGAGTTCATCCTCCTCGGAAAGACCGATCTCCTCACAGATCCCCTTTATAAACTCGACATTTCCGATGCTGATCTGAAATTCTTTAAGCCCTGCACAGCGAAGCGCCTCAACGCTGAGCGCGATCATCTCCGCATCCGCCAAAACCGAGTCATCGTTAAACAATTCAACGCCGGTCTGCGTTGTCTCCTTGAGTTTTCCCTGCAGGTTGGATGTGTTGACAAAGGCATTTCCATGATACGTAAAGCGCACCGGCAATGTCTCCTCCATAAAGTACTTCGCCCCACATCTGGCCATCGAAGGCGTAAAGTCAGGCCGCAGTGCCAGCGTGTTGCCCTCCTTATCAAAGAATTTGTACAGATCCTTGCTCGGAGTCGTACCGATCTCCTTACCAAATACATCAAAAAATTCAAAAGAAGGCGTCTGAATATCCCGGTATCCGGACCTTAAAAAGGTCTGATGCAAGAGCTCCTGAATGCGCATCTTCTTCTCATATTCCGCTCCGTAAATATCTCTGACACCCTCCGGTGTATGTACCAGACGTTTGCTCATCTCTTACTCCCTCGTCATGTTTTCTTCTTTTTCGTTATTGCTTCTGTTCTGTTACTGCTTCTGTTTTGTTATTGCTTCTGTTTTGTTACTGCTTCTGCTTTGTTATTGCTTCTGTTTTGTTATTGCTTCTGCTTTGTTATTGCTTCTTATTGTTATCGTTTCTGTTCACGAAATCTTCTGTTACAACGATCTGTTTTATCACCACTAACGGATATGTCGGTCAGCTTTCAGCGTGGCACTTTCATGTTTTAAAGTGCTAATTCGCTACCACGATATCACAAGAAACTGTTGATAGTATACCAGAGGCTCCGCAAAATTGCAAGCACAAATGTTCACTCATCCAAGATCCTATCTTATCTACTTGTTTTACACTTTTTCAGATAAGGATCTATGGGTTTGGTCCCGGCTCATGCCTCCTCCCGCTTTATCAGATCATACTGCAGCATATCCAGATACGGAACCAGAATCCCCTGCTTTTTTGGCAGTTTAAAATCCGCCGGAACTTCCTCAAAGCGAAAACTTTTTCGCCCGCCGGCCTTGGCTCTGTCCCAGAACTGTTTCAATGTGCGATAGGGAAGATAATAGAACTCATCCCTGTGCGTATAATAGATCAGGAAAAAAGCGATTCCCTTCTGCGCTTCAAATCTCTCCATAAAGACCATCTGATGCTCATGGACATTTTGTAAAGAAAAGGTATCTACCGCACATTCTTTCGCATCAAAGCATACCGGTATTCCCTGCACGACGCCAATGTAGTCCACCGTACTCTTCTGGTCAAAATAGGCAAGTGTGATATGTCTGTTTTCTTTATCGATCCGGATCGGAGTGATCGGCGTTGGCACCTTTTGAATAAGACACAGACCGCTCTCAAGATATCGCTCATTTGTGCGGTTGATCATATCCTCCAGCGCGGATCCCCTCAGTCCTCTTGAATTCCATGTGGCCATGTAAATGTTCTCTCCTAAATGTGATTCTTTCTATATTCTTTGATGTCGGGGTCAAAACCCGAAATGCAGATTGTGCAGATTTGCTTTCCCATCAATACTCTTTCTTCAATGGGCCAAACACTCTGTCAAAGGTCTCGGGCGGCGGCGCCGTAAACGTCTTGTCCGACAGCTTTTCCATAGGCGCTTCCATTTGGGGAAACACGAGACAGTGCGCATGAAGAAGCTGGCTTTTGATCCCAATCTTCTGCTGCAGAAGGTCATTGATCCTGCGATCACCGTATTTATAATCCCCAAGGACCGGATGACCGATCGATGCCAGATGCGCGCGGATCTGATGTGGTTTTCCGGTGATCAGATGGATCCGCAAAAGAGAAATGTTCACCATACCGTCTCCAAGCCGGATACTTTTTTTTGCAAGCGGCACTGCCTCGGTATGGATCTCGTCTGCTCCTTCATGCGGTTTTGGGTATATGGTCACCTTGTTGGAAGCTTCCTCTTTATATAAGTAGCCTTTTAGCTCAAAGCCTGTTTTTACATCGCCAAGTACGATGCTCAGATAATATTTGCGCAAACTTCTGTCAGCCAACATCCGGTTCATCGTCCGCAGCCCGATGAGTGTTTTTCCACAGATAAGCAGACCTGAGGTGTTTCGGTCCAGTCGGTTGCAGATCGATGGGCGAAAGGTTTCAAGCGCCTTGTCCGTTAACTGCCCGGACAAGCGCAGATATGACAGCAGCTGCTCGTTTGCGGAATAATCACTTTCCTTTGCCTTCTGCGAGAGGACACCTACCGGCTTATCGTACAGCAGGATGTGTTCGTCTTCATAGACGATCGGCATTTTTATCTCCCGCTTTTTGCATGTGGCATGGTCTCCCTGTTGATCCGTATGATCCGCCTGACGCCGACCGGCAAATTTGGCGAACGTCTCATCGGAGAGATAAAAGGTCACTTTGTCCCCCACCGCGAGCATCTCGTTGCCGCCTGCTTTTTTGCCATTTAGTACGATATTCTTTTTTCGTAACATCTTGTATCCAAAGCCGGTCGGTGCTTCCTTTAAAACCCGCGCGATAACCTTGTGCAGTTTCTGACCGGTCTCCCCGTCACCTATGACATATTCTTTCATTCTTCATCACCTGCGTATTTCTGCGTTCAGCCTTCCACGCCACCGAAGTATTTCCTTTGCTATGTTTTTCGCCTTATCCGATCTTTTATGAGCGGCTCTTTTGCTGCTCTATCCGTCAGAGTGTGATCTCAAACAGGACGCCTGTCATCTCGGCATCCCGATTATTTTCTTTTTCTTCGAGCTTTTTCAGCTGGGTGATGCGCTGAAAAAACTTCTCCTGATCCGTCACTTTCCAGATCGAGACATTTGCATGCAGCTTTTCCTTTTTGAGGCAGGATTCGATGTGTTCCTCCAGATCCTTAAGCGATTTGCCTTCATCAAGGCA
>JAGBQU010000281.1 GCA_017632755.1 Lachnospiraceae bacterium | reverse complement strand
TTGCAAAGGCATTGATCTCCGCCGTCGTACCATGGATCGGATAATCCGACAGGTAACCGATCTCACCGTCTGTCTTCATCGCGCCTGCGATCGCGCCGATGATAAACTTTGCCTCATACATCCGCAGATAATAGGAACGGATCGTCTTATGCCCCATATTCATCGAGCAGTTTAAGATCGTCACTTCCGGATGCTTCAGCGCCGAACGCAGCGCCGGCGCCATCAGCTTCGGCGAGGTTGCAAAAATGATCTTGTTGCCGGCACTCACAGCCGCGTCAAACACCTCATCCGCTACACTGGCGTCTACGCTGTCCACCTCGGACACCTCGATCCGGTCGCCAAACTGATCCTCCACATATTTACATCCCAGGGTATGCCCGTAGGTCCAGGCAGACTGCTGCGCGGTCTTGTCATGCAGAAAAGCGATCTTCGTAGTTGCAGAACCGCCCGGCAGGAAATGCATAAAGGACGTCTTCTGCGACTCCGGCGTGGGATGCAGTACGAGCGTTAAGTTATCCCCGTTCTCGTAATTGAGCAGCTCGCTCCAGATCCGGTCCAGATCCTTACGGATCTCTGTCTGGCTGCGGTTGATCACATCCTCATACTCATAGATGCTCAGATAAACACATACCGCATCTCCGGTCTTGATGGAAAACTTCTTGCCGCCTTTTTTGGCAGCATATTCCCGCTCAAAAAAAGTAAAGAATGCGCGGAACTCCAGTTCCTGATCCTTCGACCACTTTGCCACTCCTTCATAGGTCTGGTTTAAAAGCCGGCGATAATTGCCTTCCCTTGTCATACGAAGATAGTTGATCCCGGTTACCTCGTAGAAATCCAGAAATTCGTGATAGATCTTATTCTCTACCTTATCGTCCTTCTTGGGGATCACACGTGTTACCTGCGCTTCGATACTCACGGCATCCATGAATTTCGAAACCGAAACACGCTTGTTTCCTTCCATAACATAAAACTTATTTCGAAATTCATAGGCAATGATCGGATCCCGCAGGCCTTCCTCTTCCATAGAATCATAAAGCTGCGACCACTTTCTGGCAAATTCGGAGTTTGGCTCCAGGATCGGCATAAAATTTCTGGCAAACGCATGGGTACGCCCCTCGCTTTTGGTTCCCACCACGTATTTTAACGGGATCTGCACCAGCCCCAAAGGCACCTGTGCCTCGATCTCATCATGCGCCGTGATCTCATCCAAAACCGGCAGATATGCCGCCAGATCGTCCGCTGCCAGACGCCGGCGCTCCCGGTCTCCCATCTTCAATGCTTTCGAATACTCCGTCAACGACATTACTTTTTCCTCCCATACACAGCCGGCTGCACATCCCGGGATCCGCTTTGCTCACTCTCGCGGGATAACTGCTGTGTAACTCTGTCTCTCGCTTCTATCTCCAATTGTCTACACTATAATTCTACCCCGCAGCTTCATCCTTGACAATGCGTGAAATGCTTAACATTTCACCGGAGCGGCTCATGATTTATTGTCGTTTTGCACAAATATTAATACCACTTTTTGATAAAAACTTATAAAAAGCAAGTCCGATCACGATATAAACCACACTTAAGTACGGTTTGGATATGACTGCCTGTATGTCTAT
>JAGBQU010000280.1 GCA_017632755.1 Lachnospiraceae bacterium | reverse complement strand
TTGCTGAGATGGACACAGTTCATTCCTCACGTGAATCAAAGAGAGTCATTCTTACCTTCTTTCTCACCCGTGAGAAGCTGTTTCTGGCCTTTATTATGAACCGATGTACCAAAGGAGCTTGCAAATGCCATTCTACTTCTTTGTGTTTATTTCCTTGTGATCGCGTCGCCTGCCTCAGCCGCAGCCGCTTCGCCTGCCTCAGCCGCCCCGCCTGCTTCCTCCGCCGGGGGCTCGGTTGCCGTCTGCTCCGACTCGGGGGCAGGATCGGGCAGGATGAGTGTCACCTTTTTGATCCGGTTTTTCTGCACGGCGGTGGCGATAAGCTTTGTGCCGTCGGCAAGTGTGATCTCCTCCTTGGGCTGTGGGAGACGATCCAGCGTCTCAAGCATCAACCCTCCTATAGAGTCATAGTTTTCGGAATCATAGTCGGTGTGGATGGCGTCGTTGATGTCATCGATCTTCATGGAACCCTCCACAAGATAGGTCCTCTCGGCGATCTCCTTGATCAGCTCGGCCTCGGATTCATCATACTCATCGCGGATCTCGCCCACGATCTCCTCGAGCAGATCCTCCAAGGTGATCAGACCTACGGAAGCACCGTACTCGTCGAGCACAATGGCGATATTGATGGCACCGCTTCGCATTTCCATGAGAAGATCATTTGTCTTTTTATATTCGTAGGTATAATACGTGTCGCGCAGGATATCACGAATGTGGAAGTCCGTCTTGCGGCTTAAAAAGAAAAAGTCCTTGATCGTGATGATGCCGATGATATTGTCGGTGTCATTCTCATATACCGGAATGCGGGAATACATGGTCTCTCTGAACAAATTGGAGACCTCCCGGTAGGAGGCATCCACATCCACCATGCACATGTCGATACGGGGAATCATGATATCCTTGGCATAGGAGTCTCCGAAATCAAACACATTCAGGATCATCTCTCTCTCCTCGGTCTCGATCACACCGTCCTCGTGACTGACGTCCACATAGGTTTTGAGCTCGCGCTCGGTCATGGCACTGACCTTTGCATCGGGATCGATCCCGCCGATTCGCAGCAGCAGGCTTGCCATATGATCCACGACAAAGATCACTGGTGTGAGCACAAACATGAGCCAGTCGATGGGATAGCAGTAGACCAAAGACAGGCGCTGTGCGTTGACGGTCGCCCATGTTTTGGGAACGATCTCGCCAAAGAGAAGGATCACAATGGTCAGGATTCCCGTCGCAACGCCAACGGCGGCATTTCCAAACAGCCGGATCGTTAAAGCGGTTGCCAGCGAAGTGGCGGATATATTGACCAGATTGTTGCCGATCAGGATCGTGCTGAGCAGTTTTCCGGTGCGGGAGAGTACTTTCTCGAGACGGATCGCGTTGCGTCTGCCCTCCTCGGCAAGCGCCCGTATCCGCACCTTGTTCACGGTGGTGAGGGCTGTCTCGGCAGAGGAGAAAAATGCGGACAAGATCAGCAGAAACAGTACAATAACCAGTTGTATGACACTGGGGTTATAAAAAAAAAATCAGCTCCTTTTTGTACTATATATTGGTTTAAATCAATATGATAGTAATATAAATACGGAAAAAAAACAAGGAGATTTCCATGGAAGAAATGAAGCGAAGCCCACAGCCGGTATTTTTCTTAAAGATATTTTTGTTTGCCTATATACTGACCGCGATCCTCCTTCTGTTGCTTGCGTTTGTCTTATACAAATGGAGACTCAGTGAGACGGCAACGAACATCGGCGTGATCCTGATCTATATCCTCAGCTGTTTTTTTGCAGGGTTTCTGACCGGGAAAAAGATGAAAACGCACCGCTTTTTATGGGGGTTGCTTGTCGGTGTCGGCTATTTTTGCATTCTCGCCGTGTTGTCCGTAGTGCTGCAGAAAGGAACGGGACTGCTCAGCAGCAGTTTTGTGTCAACGCTGTTTCTATGCGCCGGAAGCGGAATGCTGGGCGGTATGGTAAGCTGAAAAAATCATAACAGACCGGAAGGATGACCGGATATCGGCTGCCATATAATCATGGCAAAATCAGATGGGTAAAATAAGATGGGCAAAATAGGCAAAATAATAGAAAAAAGGTCTTTCCTTGTCCTGTAAAATGTGTTATACTATCGAAAGATTGTTAATGTGAATAAGGAGGCTTTGTTATGAAACATATCAAAACATTAAGCACGAGAGATTTAAAGAAATCCATGAAAAAGGGCGGATGTGGCGAATGTCAGACATCATGCCAGTCAGCTTGTAAAACATCTTGTACGGTAGGAAACCAGAGTTGTGAGCAAGTAAAATAGAGTGATGTTTACATAAGCAGCGATTCGTCGCTGCTTATTATACGTTTAGAAATGGAAGGAAATCATTGTGATACACTGTTATAAGAATAATGGCTTTCACATTGTGCTGGATGTCAACAGCGGCGCGGTTCATGTGGTTGATGAGGTCGCTTTTGAACTGATCCCGGCGCTTGAACAGCTCATTGTAAGCGGAGCACCCCAGGAAGCGGTTTTGGAGAGAGCCGGCGCGCTCATGCCCGACCTTGAAAAGGAGGAGCTTTGTGAGGTGGTCTCGGAGATCCTTGAGCTCAAACAGGCGGGGCAGCTCTATTCAGAGGATATCTATGAGCCATACATCGACTCTTTTAAGGACCGGGAGACGGTGGTAAAAGCACTCTGCCTGCACATCGCGCACGACTGTAACCTCGCATGCAAATATTGCTTTGCAGAGGAAGGTGAGTACCATGGCAGACGCGCACTGATGAGTTATGAAGTGGGCAAGAAGGCGTTGGATTTTCTGGTGGAAAATTCCGGAGGCCGTATCAATCTCGAGGTTGATTTCTTCGGCGGTGAGCCGCTGATGAATTTTGATGTTGTCAAGCAGCTTGTGGCTTACGGAAGAAGCTTAGAGAAGCCGCACAACAAAAAGTTCCGGTTTACACTCACCACAAACGGCGTTTTGTTAAATGACGAAGTGCTTGAATTTGTGAATGCCGAAATGGCCAATGTGGTGCTGAGCATCGACGGCAGAAAGAAGGTACATGATTTCATGCGTCCGCACAGAGGCGGTCAGGGAAGTTATGATGAGATCGTGCCGAAATTTCAACGTGTGGCCGAGAGCAGAGACCAGATGAATTATTATG
>JAGBQU010000279.1 GCA_017632755.1 Lachnospiraceae bacterium | reverse complement strand
TGTCATTTTCTGCTTTTGCCGTGAGCTTGTAAGGCGCACTCTCAAGTCCCAGAGTCTTCAGATCCTTTGCAGCGTACTGGCTCTCATCGATCATCGCCTGCGGATGCATGACGCGGTAACCGACCGCAAACTCCTTTGCCTCCATCGGTACCTTACGTCCATTCAGCATCTCAAAGGTATCCCTTGCACTGTGTCCGATCGCAAGCACAACAACCTTAGCATCGATCGTTTCGCTGCCATTGACCACGACTCCTTTTATCTTACCGCTGTCATCAAGGACCAGATCCGTCACCTTGCAATCAAAGCGGATCTCACCGCCCATCTGTGTGATCTCCTCGCGAAGGTTTTTGACGATTCCGATCAGCCGGTCCGTCCCCAGATGCGGTTTCTGATCATATAAGATACTCTCCTTTGCTCCCATACGGACAAAGATCTCCAAAACCTCTTTGATACGGCAAAAAGGATCCTTATTGAGCGTATTGAGCTTTCCGTCCGAGAAGGTGCCTGCGCCGCCCTCGCCGAATTGTACATTGGATTCCGGATCAAGGATTCCGCTTTCCCAGAACCGTTTCACCGCCTCAAGCCTGCGCTCCACATCCTGTCCGCGTTCCAACAAAAGTGGCGCATATCCGTGTTTGGCCAGTTCATAGGCACAAAAAAGTCCCGCGGGTCCGCCGCCCACAATGATCGGACGCGAAATAGCCCCTTCGGGCGCATGCTGCGAAAAACAATAAGCTGCCGGTTCACAGCGGGTAACATTCGCATTTTTACACTTTTTCAGGATCTGTGCCTCGTTTGCACATTTCACCCGCAGATTCATCACATAAAAAATATCCGGTTTTTTACGCGCATCAATGGATCTTCTCACAATTTTGTAAGAAGAGATATTATCCGGATTCGTCAAAAGCGTCTTCGCTATCTTTGTAAGCAGCATATCCTCTGTATAGTTCGTTCGTATTTTCAGCTGCAAAATTGCGATCATACAGGATCCTCCCTCCGACTATTTTTCGGCTGCGGCTTTTCCGGCCATGTGGCCGCTCGACCAAGCCCACTGCAGATTATATCCGCCGCAGATGCCGTCCACATCCAGGATCTCACCCGCAAAATACAAACCCTTTTGCTGCCGTGACTCCAGATCATCCGTAAGCTCCGCCACATCGACACCACCTTGACAGACCTGCGCCTGTTCAAAGGATCCATACCCGCCGATCTGCATCTCAAAACATTTGACCTTGTGACAGAATAATTGCAATTTTTGTTCTGAAACGGCGCGCATCGGCTTCGCCTCGGCAATTTGTGAAAGTTTAAGTAGCAAAACCAATAATTTTTTATTGACTATCCCGGTCAAGGCTTGTCCTGCCGTCAAATTGCTCTCCCTTCGCGCAAGCACGGAAGCGGTCAGTTCATCCTCTGTGATCCGGGGCAGGAAATCGCAGCAAAGGCGAACGTTTTTGTGCTGATCGAGCGCCTGTATGGCAAATCGGCTCAGCTGAAATACCGGAATACCCGACGGTCCTGTGGCGGTCAGCTGTAATTCTCCCATTTCCCGCATGCATAAGCGGTCTTCGATATACAGGGCTATATCCGCATCCACCCGGACTCCCGCAATGGATTTGTAGAAATCCTCGCGGCCCTTGAGCGAGGTGAGCGCCGGCAAAACGGGAATGATCCTGTGCCCGAATTGTTTTGCAAGTGCATACCCGCTTCCATCCGAGCCGGTGACGGGTGCCGCCTTTGATCCGGTTGCAATGATGACACGGTCATACTGCGCCTCTCCCTTTTGACAGGCAATCAGGAAGCCCTCCTGCTTTTTGCCTCGTATGGCCCGCAAACGGATCTGTCCGCAGTCGGTGATAACACAGATGTGCATTTGCTCCATTCTGTTTCTGAGAAGGTCAAGCACGGTGGAAGCCTGATTGCTTGCCGGATAGACATATCCGTTCTTTTCCTTCCAAAAGAGCCCGAGCTGTTCAAAAAAAGAGAGCGTATCGGCTACCGGAAATGCATCAAGAACAGGCAACACAAAAGCAGGATGATCTCCACGGTAATCATCCTGTGAAACAGACAGATTGGTCAGATTGCATTTTCCGTTTCCGGTGGAAAGAAGTTTTTTACCCACCCTGTCCTTATGTTCGTATACGGTTACGGTGCCGCCGGCCCCGGCCGCTGTGATCGCAGCCATCATTCCTGCGGCACCACCGCCTATGATCGCTATTTTTCTCATTTTTTAACTCTCTTGTACCTTCTTATATTTGAAGTTCTCTGACACATAGTATATTCTATTTCGGGCAAAGTATCAACAAAGACCGATCTAACTGGTGTAAGACTCCAAAAAATCATACAGTTCCTGCTCGGATTCCACGTATTTTTTGTCCAGTATATGGTGCTGCAGATCGGCAGGCAATGCGTCCAGCGATATATCCGTATAGAGATACACGCTTTTCAGATCGCTGTAATAAACCGTGATGAAATTATTTTCCGCGATCAGATAAAAATGTTCTTTGGACAGATCCGAATAATATCTTTTGGTGACCTGAATCTTTTCTACGGAAAAAGAATCCAGCTCCATCGATGCAAAGCCGTTTTCAAGGTCTTTAAGTGCAGGCGCCATGTTATAATCCTCGATCAGTTCCTCCACCTGTTCCCGGTTTTTCCCGATAAATTTCTCGGGAATCTTATCCGCTACAACTTCTTCCGTACCCAGGGATCTGTCGAGCTTTCGCACGATATATCGCGTATCACAGGTCAGAGTATCCGCCTTCCCTGATGTCTGCTGCTCCTCTTTCGCCGGCTCAAGAGACATTTCCATGACATTTCCCTCTTCATCTATCGTGATATTCTGAATGATCGGCGCAGGCTGCTTGTTTGCATCATTCGTTTGAAAAAACGGAATATGCGGGGCAAAGATGTGATATCCGAGAAAGATGCTGCCAAATGCAACACAAAAAAGTCCGATCCTATATAATCGCTTCATAAAAGACTCCTTTTTTATATAGGATGGACTTCTCTTTTGATTTTATGCGCGTCAGGCAAGCTTTCTGTGTATCAGCAAAAGATTCACACCGCTGATCAAAAGCGGGTAGATCAGGTTCATAACTGCAAGTGTGACCACTCCGAGAGAGGTATAATTCAAAAGCAGATAAAGGATAAATGCCTGGAAAAGGAGGCATCCAAACCAGCATGCGGCGGAAAGCCATGGCATATCAAGCCCCTTCACAAAAGCAGATGTGTAGATGGCAAGTGCATAGCAAAGTATGGCAAAGCTGCCGACAAGCAAAAGTCTTGAGGTAAGCTGTACATTCTGATGATACAGGATCTTGGAAAGCGGCCTGGACAATACGGTAAACAGAAGAGACAAAACACCTCCTGCGATCAGTATGGTGCGAAGACCGTCCTGAAATTCCACCTGGATCTGATGATATGCTTCCCTTGATGCAAGCTTTGATACCGTTGATACCAGAAAATGGCAGGCACAGGTAAGTGCCACGGCACAGATCAGTATGAGCGGACGATACTTTGCATAATAAACGCCGTAGTCGTTTAATATGTTCGTGATATTGGCACTCTCCCCCTTCAGGAGCGAAAAATAAAATCTTTGATTTAACCAAGTATCTCCAAACAGGAAGAAAGCAGGAAATACATATGGGATCATCGTCTGGAAATATTGGAGGATCAGATCCTTGATCTGTTCTCGGTTTCTGGTGGTATCGCCGATCATCTGACGATAGATCGAGCGCTGATATACAAGATACACGCCGCCCAAAAAGAGGATCGCGATAACCGCCCCGATAATAAGAGCAAAGCAAATGGCTGCACCGCCATAGGCCGCATCGTAATTCTCATTGACAAGGAGCGCGGAAACCTTCTGTCCGTAGCCGGAAAAACGATATGACAAAAGCAAGGCCGCGGTGAAAGCCACCAGTTGTTCAATCAACATTGACACACAGGTCGGCATCATGGTTCCGTGTCCCTCAAAATATCCGCACAGGCAGCTTATAACGGCCTGAAGCGGGAATAACAGACAAATGCATTTAAAGGCAAAGCCGGCATACGGAACAAGCATATATTCCGATGCATACACATCGGAAAAGAAAAAGAAACAAAGACTCAGGATACAACCTGTCACAAAAGCGGTCAGGACGCTGACAGAAAATACCTTACGTGCATTTTTGTATTGTCCGCGGCTGATCCTGAGTGAGATCTTTCTGGAAATAAAACCGGGCAGAAAATAAGTGGTCACTAAGGACAACACGAAATACCACTCAAACGTGAGTGCAAATACAGCCATCCCGCGATCTGATACGATGCCGGAGAGCGGAATGCTTCGGCCTGTCGACAGAATATGGGCGATCATCAAAAAAACGGTGATGATGCCACCGCGTTTCATGAAATTTTGTGATCTGTTTCTTGTGTTTTTCATATGTCGCTTTCCTTTTTGCGATGCATTCCGGCTTTATCGGATGCCATGCCTCCATAGCATGATGCCATGCTTCCCATTCGCAAAACCGCGACTTCGTCGCTTCCTTTTTGCGATGCATTCCG
>JAGBQU010000278.1 GCA_017632755.1 Lachnospiraceae bacterium | reverse complement strand
TTGCCTTACCGCTCTCGATCGTTTCTCTGGCGATCAGGATTCCCTCCTGAATACTCCAGCAGTCGTCCTTGGAAAGATAGATCGCTGCACCTGCGTTTAACAATACGGCATCTGTCTTGGGTCCTGCCTCTCCACTCAGAATGTTTCTTGCGATCTGCGCATTCTCCTTAGGATCGCCCCCGACGAGATCCGCTTTTTCACATCTGGTAAAGCCAAACTGTTCCGGCGTGATCTCATACAACTTGAATGCACCGTTTTTACACTCGCAGACTTTCGTCGGTGCGCTCATGGAGATCTCATCCATGCCATCGGTTCCATACACAGTCATTGCCTTCTTTACTCCCAGATTATACAACACATGGGCAAGAGGCTCAACCAGCTCTGCACTGTATACACCAAACAGCTGCATGGTAGCACCTGCGGGATTCGCAAGAGGTCCCAGGATGTTAAAGAGGGTACGGATACCGATCTCCTTTCTGACGCCGCCCACAAAGCGCATCGCCGGATGATACTTTTGTGCAAACAAAAAGCAGATATCAATGTCTCTGAGAACCTGTGCACTAATCTCCGGATCCAGATCGATCTTGACACCCAATGCCTCCAGGCAGTCTGCGGTACCGCACTTGCTGGATGCCGCGCGGTTTCCGTGTTTTGCGACGGGAATTCCGGCTGCGGATGTCACGATAGATGCCAGTGTGGAAATGTTAAAGGTATTGGAACCGTCACCGCCTGTTCCGACGATCTCCAATACTTCCTCATCGTTCATAAATTTCTCACAGTGCTTGCGCAGCACACGGGCTGCGGCCGTCACTTCTTCGATCGTCTCTCCTTTCATGGAGAGTGCGGTCAAAAATGCAGCCTTCTGGGCATCCGTAGCCTCTCCCCCCATGATCTCGTCCATGACCTGCTCCATCACCTCTGCGGTCAGATCCTGTCTTTTCACTAATGTTCCGATTGCTTCCTTGATCATTTTTCTTTCCTCCTGTTATATGAATCGTATCTGATATCTTTTCGCTTTGTAAATCTGCGTTATTTTTTTATTTGCAAAAAATTTTTCAGGATCTGCAGACCATCCATTGTCAAAATGGATTCCGGGTGAAACTGCAGACCATAGACCGGATACTCCTTATGTGCGACCGCCATGATCTCGCCGTCATCGGTAACAGCCGTCACGGTAAGCTCCTCCGGGATCGTATCCGCAAGCGCCACAAGGGAGTGATATCTTGCAACCGTGATCCGCTCCGCAAGCCCCGCAAAGATACTTGGTGCCTTCTCTGTTCCGGTCATCTTCAGCACTGCCTCCGACTGTTTGCCATGCATCAGTTTCTTAGCATAGGTAACGGTCGCTCCGAACACTTCACAGATCGCCTGATGCCCAAGGCACACACCCAGAATCGGTATCTTCCCTTTCAACTGCCTTACAACATCCTCGCAGATCCCGGCATCCTTTGGTTTACCGGGTCCCGGTGAAAGAATGATATGTGAGGGGGCAAGTCTCTCGATCTCCTCCGGCGTCATCGCATCATTGCGGATCACTTTGATATCCGGATCGATCGTTCCCACCAACTGATATAAGTTATAAGAAAAACTGTCATAATTATCAATCAGCAATATCATTTCCAAGCGCCTCCTTTACTGCTTTTGCCTTGTTGATGCACTCGTTAAATTCCAGTTCCGGCACGCTGTCTGCCACAATGCCTGCACCCGAATGTACGAATAACTTGTTTCCCTTCTTAAACGCGATACGGATGGCGATACAGGTGTCCAGATTACCTGTAAAATCGATATAGCCGATCGCTCCTCCATAGATCCCGCGCTTTACATTTTCCAGCTCATTGATGATCTGCAGTGCCCGCAGCTTCGGTGCACCTGACAGAGTGCCCGCCGGCAGGATGGCATCGACGGCATCCAGAGCGTCCTTATCACCTCGGATGGTTCCCCTGACG
>JAGBQU010000277.1 GCA_017632755.1 Lachnospiraceae bacterium | reverse complement strand
GGCGAGCCTTACCATGGTCATGGCTTATTATGGAAAATGGGTCCCCCTTGAGCAGGTCCGGGAGGACTGTGGTGTTTCACGCGACGGATCCAAGGCCGGAAACATCGCAAGGGCTGCAAGGACATATGGTTTTAATGCCAGAGGATATAGGTTCGAACCGGAGCAGCTTAAAAAACAGGCCAAATTTCCGTGCATCATACACTGGGAATTTAATCATTTTGTCGTTTTATGCGGCTTCAAAAAAGGGAAGGTGTACATCAACGACCCCGCAAGGGGTGATGTCATCATAACGGAGAAGGAGTTTGACGAAGCGTTTACCGGTGTTACCGTAGTCATCACTCCGGGCGAAGGATATGAGCCCTCCGGAAAACCCAAGAGCATGATCGCATTTGCTAAAAAGCGCATGATCGGAGCCGGATCGGCAACCGCATTTGTTGCGATAACAACGTCAGTCACATCAATATGTGCCATTGCTTTGGCAGGTTTTTCCAGGTTCTTCATGGATGAACTGCTTCCCGGAAGAAATCCTTCACTTGTCGGCTGCTTTATGACCGCGCTTATAATACTTACCATTGTACAGATCTTTGCGGCATGGATCACTGCGCTTTATTCATTCCGGATAAGAGGTAAGTTTGCCGCTGTCGGAAATGCTGCATATTTCTGGCATGTCCTGCAACTTCCCATGAGTTTTTTTTCACAGCGTATGGCAGGTGATATAGAACAAAGACGTCAGGCCAACGCAAACATAGCAAATATTCTTGTCAATACATTTGCTCCCCTTGTTATAAATACAGCGAGGTTGATCTTTTACCTCGGTGTGATGCTGTCGTATTCGGTTGCGATGACGGCGATAGGCATCGTTGCCATAGTGGTGAATATTTTTGTGGCATAATTTATCAGCGCAAAAAGGAACAATATCACCCGTGTCATGATGCGCGACGAAAGTAAGCTGCATTCACAGACGGTATCAGGCATAGAGATGATAGAGACTATCAAATCAAGCGGTGCCGAGAACGGATTCTTTACCAAATGGTCCGGATATGAGGCGAGCGTTAACAGCCAGCGCGTTAAGTTTGCCGGGATAGATGCAAGACTCGGAAATGTACCAGTGATCGTCATGGAACTTGTTAACGATATCGTGCTCCTTATGGGAGTTTACCTTATGATAAAGGGCGAGTTCACATCCGGTATGGTACTCGCGTTTCAGGGATTTCTTGTGCAGTTCCTGATGCCGGCGCAGTCACTCATAGAAGCGGGTCAGGGTCTTCAGGAAATGCGTACGCAGATGGAACGTATCGATGATGTCATGGAATATCCGAAAGATGCGGTATTTGAGCATGCCGATTCTTCGGACGGTGAGGAAAAAACTTTTTCGAACAAATTGTCAGGTAAGCTCGAGCTTAAGAATGTGACATTCGGTTATTCGAAGCTTTCACCGCCGCTGATCGAGAACTTTAACCTTACACTCGAGACAGGAAAGAGTGTTGCTTTCGTAGGCGGGAGCGGATGCGGGAAGAGTACACTTTCGCGCCTTATATCAGGTCTGTACCGTCCGTGGGAGGGAGAGCTCCTGTTTGACGGCAAACCGGTGGGCGAGATAGACAGGGACCTGTTTACAAGCTCTGTGGCGGTTGTAAATCAGGACATCATACTGTTCGAGGATACTATAGCGAACAATATCAAAATGTGGGACAACTCCATCGAGGATTTCGCGATGATACTTGCGGCAAGGGACGCACATGTTCATGAGGATATCATGAAGAGGGACGGAGGCTACTCGTATAAGATTCGTGATGGCGGACTTGATTTTTCGGGAGGACAACGTCAGAGGATCGAGATAGCACGTGTCCTTGCGCAGGATCCGACGATCATGATAATGGATGAGGCCACAAGCGCACTTGATGCTCAGACGGAGTATGATGTCGTCTCATCAATAAAAGAAAGAGGTATCACAACGATAGT
>JAGBQU010000026.1 GCA_017632755.1 Lachnospiraceae bacterium | reverse complement strand
GGGCAGCCCGCAGGAGGAGCAAAACCGCAAGGCATATGACTATATGCCTCTCTCAAAGGAAAAGATCGTCTCCCTTGGGGAGAATATCGCTAAAGAGGAGAGTCTGGTGTCGTATATTTTTCCCATCCTGCGCTATCATGCAAGAGTATGGGAACTGGAAGGAAAAGATTTCGCGTACCTGTTTGCGGACAGGCATTATCCGCTCAAGGGATATGCCTATTCGGATAAAACCGCGCAGGGGCTTCCCCGTTTTGATATGAATGCCGTCGTGCATCAGGGGATCGCGATCGCTCCCGAAAACCGGGAATATATGGAACGCATAAGGGATCTTTGTGAGCAGGAGCAGATCCGGCTTTTGCTGATCAAGACGCCGAACATCGAATGGGGGATTCATGAGCATGAGGGAATGGTGGCACTCGCGGATGAGTTGGACGTTCCCTTTGTCGATTACAATACCTTCTTTAGGGAGCTGGGGATCAACGAGGATGCGTGTTTTTTGGACGGCGCACATCTCAATGCAAAAGGTGCGCGCCTTTTGAGTCTCGATCTGGGAAAGCGCGTTTTGCAGCTTTTGGATGAGATACCGCAGCATACGAAGAGCACGCAGCGTGTCTGGGAGAGCGACCTGGCGTTTTTGGGGAGTATAGAATAAAAGTACGATTGTAAGATACAAGCAAAAAGCGGAAAAGAGAGTGTTGTGATGAGAATAGTAATTATCGGAGACGGAAAGATCGGTTTTCAGCTTGCAAGTCAGCTTTCAGCTGAGGATTATGACATTGTGCTCATTGACAGCAATGAAAAAAAGCTGCGAACGGCGATCGATAAGCTGGACATCTTTTGTGTCGCAGGAGACGGAGCAAGTGCCGAGGTGCAAAAGGAGGCAGGCGTGCCGCAGGCAGATCTGGTGATCGCCTGTGCATCCACGGATGAGTTCAACATGCTTACCTGTCTGATCGCAAGAAGTCTGGGGGCAAAACATACCATTGCGCGTGTGCGCAATCCGGTCTATCACAAACAGATCGACCTGATCAAAAACGATCTGCACCTGAGCATGGTCATCAATCCGGAGCTGATCGTGGCGCAGGAGATCAACCGCCTTTTGATCTTTCCGGATGCCAGCAAGGTGGAGACCTTTGTAAAGGGCAAGGTGGAGCTCCTCGAACTCCCGCTCGGCCCGGGTAATCCGCTTGTCGGCCTTTCACTTAAGGATATGTATATCAAGTATCAGATCAAGCTACTGGTATGTGCCGTGGAGCGAGGGGACGAGGTTTTGATCCCGGACGGTGATTTTGTCATGCAGGAGGGCGACCATCTGCATATCACGGCAACGCACAGAGAGCTGGAACGCTTTTTTAAACTGTTAAAACGCAAGCAGAAGATCCGCAAGGTGCTGATCTGCGGCGGCGGAAAGCTGAGCTATTATCTCGCGAAAAGACTTCTGGGAATCGGTATGCAGGTCAAGATCATCGAGATCAAGGAGGACAAGTGCGAGTCCCTGTGCGAGCTTCTTCCGAAAGCGACGGTCATACATGGAGATGCGACGAATCACGATCTTTTGCTCGAGGAGGGACTCGAAGAGGCAGATGCCCTCGTATCACTGATGCGTATGGATGAGGAAAATATCATCGTTTCCCTCTTTGCCCACAAACTGGGGGTTCCAAAGGTGGTGCTCAAGGTCAATGACGAGCGCCGTGTGGGGATGTTTAACGACGAGTTCGGTCTTGACTGTATTGTGTCGGCAAAATCGGTGACGGCAGACGCAGTCGTCAGTTATGTGCGCGCGCGTCATAACTCCC
>JAGBQU010000276.1 GCA_017632755.1 Lachnospiraceae bacterium | reverse complement strand
GCTTCCACCGCTATGAGGACGGTTTCGCAAGCTACACCAAAAGCCCGCAGCATCTTGTTACCACGCCGCTGGGAAGACGGCTTTACAAATTGCTCTGGCGTTATGACATCGATGTCATGGAGAAAGAGTTGTATTTGTTTGAACCGGATCTTGCGGAGGCAAATGTGGGATTTGATAAAGTCAGGATCGAAAAGGGGAAAGCGGAGATCGAGAAGGTCATCCGCCAGGCGCGTGATATCCTTCGATTTGAAAGCCGCTCCTTTGCACAGGAGTATATCTTTTTGGGACAGGGAACCGGAAATGTCACACAGAATCCGGACACGTACCGCAGTCTGCCGCTAAAGATCAGAGATCATATCGGGTATGACAATTTTGTCATAAAACCGCATCCGCGGGGCGTTTACGATGATTTTGGAGGGGAGATCAAGGAATATCGGGACAGTTGTCCGTTTGAGCTTGCGGTCGCAAGCGGAGTCATGGAGGGCAAGACGCTCATCTCTTATTATTCCACGGCCTGCGTTTCCGCCAAGCTTTTGTTTGAGAGTAGCTGCAGGATCATTTTTTTGACAAAGATGGCCAAAGACGCCTTTAATGAGCAGTGCGATTACGAGGCATACTTTTCCAAGGTGCAAGAGAAGTTTGATAACGTGTTCGTTCCGGAAACCGAGGAGGAACTGTTTGCGATATTACCGGCAAAACATTGATCTGAGATCATAGCTGATCTTGACCGGCCGCACCGCCTATGCAATGTCAGGAAGTTCTCCTGCCGAGTATTTTGCCGATAAAATCGAGAAGAAGCGTCTGTTCCCTTTTCTGGAATAAGAAAAAGAAGTTGAGCACACTACCCACAAGTCCGCAGGCTGCTACCGAGAGGAATAAAAGCGCCCAGTTTGTGACTGCCAGAAGCTGGTGCATTCCGACAAAGACTGCGATCATGGCGAGGCTCACTCCGATATACCGGAAGATGACCGGATAGAAGGAACGTTTTTTGAGCCCCAGACAGTGCGCTGCATACATGGGCGTAAAGGTCATATTTTTGATGATGCCAAGTAGAGTGGAGGTACCCACGATCATGTAGGGACCATATGTCGCGCGCTGCGGGAAGATCAGGAGAGAACCGACTACGATGCCTGTGGAGAGGATCCCCATAAACAGTGTGACAAAGGCATTCCACTTTAATTTGTTGACAACGGTATAGACATTAAAAAGAGGACTGATGGCGCCGCCGACAATCGAGCCGAACATGCCCAGGATGGACAGGATGTAGATGATCCGTACTTCCTCGGGACTGAGTGTGGCCTGTGCCCGCGCCAGCCAGAGCGTGTAAAAGTCCAGGCCGAAGGCGATCATGAAGGCCAGCGGAATGTTTGCAAAAAAGCCGGTGAGCTTCATGCCGGAGTTTAAGTCCTTTACCAATTCGTTCTTATCGTTTTTGGCATAGCTGATCGTCAACGACGGTGTGAACACTGCGGAGATAGCTTCGTAGAGAAGATTGATCGCATTGATCATGGTCTTTGAAGTTCCCACATAACCGAATTCCCGGATGCCGATCATGGTGTTGGCGATAAGTGAATCCAGATTGTTTGTGAGTACCTGACCCGTGCGCATCACCGTATTCCAGATGCCTGCCGAGAGGATCTCCAGGATCTTACGGCCTGAAAAAAAGCGGTGGCTGATGTGGATCTGCGGCAGTAGTTTTCGTGTGTAGTAGATATAGAAAAGAAGCAGATAGACCGATGCGGCGAGTGTGGCAAATCCCATGTAGCAGATGCGGATGGGCAAAAGCCAGAATGCCGCAACCAGGAGGAGTGCCCGCAGAACCTGCGACTCGATCGTGCGCAGTGCCGTCAGATCCAGCCGGTTTGTTGCAAAGGTTGCCGTGGAAAAGGTGGTGGAGATGATGGTCACCATAAAGTTGATAAATGTGGCGGCAAATAGCAGCTTGACGTCTCCGACAAGATCACTGTCGATACGGATCAGCTGATCCAGATACAGGACAACAAAACATACCGGGATGAGCAAAAATGCCACGATCCCCAGATTGCAGTAGAGGATCGAATTGAAATATTCGTTTGCCCCCTGTTTATCTTTCTGGTGGATCTTGATGGTGATAAAGCGGCCGCCCATCGAATTAAGAGCAGTCGCAGCAATGGCGGCGTAGCTGACAAACTGGTTTGCCAGATCCAGATAGCCTCCGCCCTGTGCACCCATCTGTGCGATGATGATGGGGTTTAGCACAAAGCTGATTCCCGTGCTGACCAGACAGGATACCAGACTGGCGATGACGTTTATGATCAATTGTCTGTTCTTGTTCTCAGTGGATACTTCGGACATATATTTCCTCCGGTGTGCCTTTGGGGCAGAATAATAACCATACTATAATACTTTTTCGGTCATGATGCAACTTGAACCTGATTTCGGTTTTTGTTTACAACTTTAGTGAGTTAAGTTAAAATGTATATTATGAAGTGACGAAGTCACTTTGTGGATTTTGCGAAGCGAAAGACACAGATCGCGAAGCGATCCATAATATAACGAGCAAAAATGCGAAGCATTTTCGCGAGTCTGTCGGAGAAGGCGATGGATTTTGCGAAGCGAAAGACACAGATCGCGAAAATGTTTCGCATAGAAAGGCTTGAACCATGAAGATTATGCCAAACCGCCTCGACCGCGGTTTTCTTATGTATCAAAAAGAATTTGAAGATAAGGCCGTGCAGGTACTACGCTCGGGATGGTATGTTCTCGGCAATGAGGTGGGGAGCTTTGAGGAGGAGTTTGCCTCCTACATCGGGAGCCGCTATTGTGTGGGACTTGCCAGCGGACTTGATGCTCTGATCCTGGCTTTTCGGGCGCTCGGCATCGGGGAGGGCGACGAGGTGATCGTACAGGCCAACACCTATATTGCCTCCGTGATGGGTGTCACCATCAACGGTGCGACCCCTATTTTTGTAGAGCCGGACGAGCAGTATGGACTGGATGCGGCAAAGGTGGAGCAGGTAATCACGCCCTGCACAAAGGCGGTGCTTGTCGTACATCTCTATGGACAAGCCTGTCAGATGGATGCGATAAAGAGTTTGTGTGAGAAGTACCGGCTAAGGCTTGTGGAGGACTGTGCACAGTCCCACGGCGCGACCATGGACGGGCAGATGACAGGCACATTCGGTGACATCGGATGCTTTTCATTTTACCCATCAAAAAATCTGGGGGCGTTTGGAGATGGCGGAGCGATCGTGACGGATGATCAGAAGCTGGCAGAACAGATACGGATCCTTCGCAACTATGGCAGTGAGAAACGCTATTACAATCAGGTGGTAGGAGTGAATTCCAGACTGGATGAGATGCAGGCGGGACTGCTCAGGGTCCGGCTCGGTCACATGGAGGAACTCACCCGTGAACGGCAGGCAATTGCCGGACGCTATCTGGAGGAACTTCATAATCCTTATTTTGAACTTCCGCAGATACGGGAGAAAGCAGAGCATGTCTGGCATCAGTTTGTGATCCGCACAAAACATCGTTTGCAGCTCATAGAGTATCTGGATCATCTGGAGATCGGCACCATTATCCATTATCCGATCCCGCCCCATTTGTCTGAGGCGTACGGATACCTTGGATACCATGCCGGAGATTTCCCGATCACGGAAAGATTTGCAGATCAGGTTCTCTCCATTCCTATGTATAACGGGATGACGGACGAAGAGCAGACATATGTGATCGATGCGCTGAATCGATTTACCATCTGACAGAATAAATAGAAGTGAAGATAGAGAGGATAAAATGAAACTGGAACAGCAATACAAAATCTTGGAATTTAGCGAATTCGGCGACGAGAGAGGAAGCCTAGTCGTTGCCGAGGGCAATGGGAAAGCGATCCCCTTTGCCATCAAGCGTGTGTTTTATATGTATGGCTCCGATCCCACCGTCATCCGCGGACAGCATGCGAACCGCAAGACAGAGTTTGTACTGATCAATGTCAGCGGGACAAGCAAGGTGCGCATGACCAATGGTGAGGAGGAGACGATCGTCGAACTTAACAAGCCCCGTATGGGACTATATCTCAAGACGATGGTCTGGAAGGATATGTATGATTTTTCACCGGATTCCGTGCTTCTGGTTCTCGCCAGTGAGCATTATGACGGAGAGGAATACATCCGTGATTATGAACAATATTTAAAGGAAATCAAGGAAATAGCAAATGAGTAAAATTTCTATTGTAGTACCCGTCTATTTTAATTCAGATACGCTGATGCTCCTGTATGAGGATATGAAG
>JAGBQU010000275.1 GCA_017632755.1 Lachnospiraceae bacterium | reverse complement strand
CGTGAGCGGTATTGTCACATCAACCGGAAGAGACGGACTGGAGCAGCTCAAACAAAAGTATGGGCAGCTTGCCGGAAGCATCCGGGAGAGTATCGGGATGGAGGTCTCCATCCAATATGTGCACACCGCAAAGCACGATCCAAAGCAGGAGGTTACAAGGGGCGAAACAGATGAAAACATCGATTCGCGGGATCTTTATAAGATCGCAAAGTGCTTTATCATGACGATCAGGCAAAGTAATTAGAAATATCATAAACCAGCAGGTATCTGCGATCGGAAAAGGAGAAAGAGGAGTATGAGAGTAAACTATAACATTCAGGCCATCATTACAAACAATGTGCTTAGCAGAAACGAAAAAAGACTGAGCACATCGACGGAAAAGCTCTCCTCGGGCTTTAAGATCAATGCGGCAAAGGACAGTCCGTCCGGACTGGCACTTGCCAAAAGAATGAACATGCAGTTAAAGGGAATCTCGGTGGCAAGCCAGAATGCTACGGATGGGATCAGCGTCATTCAGACAGCGGAAGGAACGCTGGCTGAGATGCAGGATATGGTCAAAAGGATCGGCGAGCTTGGTGTGAAGGCAGCAAACGGTGTTCTGACGGACAATGACCGGGAGCTCATCCAGCAGGAGATCGCACAGCTGAAGGACGAGCTGGAAAGAGTGTGCAAGGAGACGGATTTTAACGGACAAAAGCTTCTGGACGGAACCTTTGACAGAAAAGGTTACAGCAACAACAAGAGTGTGCGTGTCAATACATTTTCGGATGAAGTGACTGCAGGAAATTATACGGTTTCCATTCAGCGATACGGCGATGATATCTATGCAAGCATGATCTCCTCCGATGCACCGGGCGGTAACAGTTTTGTGGAAGGTGCGGAGGCGAAGATGAGAGACAATACGCTGATCTTTAAGGATCTGACAGGGAAAGAACTTTCGCTGGATCTCAATCTCGACACACTGGCACAGGGAACCACCAATGTTGAGCTGCAGCTGACGGATGTCGGACCGATGCGTTTTCAGATCGGAGCAAATGAGGGGCAGGTGATCGGTATCCGCATCCCCGCTATTTCCTTAAAAAATATGAGCCTTGAGAATGTGGATGTGACGAAGCCCGGTGGAGGATCGGAAGCGATCGAAATGGCGACGCTTGCGGACAGCTTCATCTCGTCGGTACGATCCAGTCTCGGTGCCTACCAGAATCGGCTCGAGCATGTAAGTGCAAATCTGGATACGTCCAACGAAAACCTGACGAGTGCTTACTCACGGATCATGGATGTGGATATGGCAACGGAGATGACAGAGTACTCTACGCAGCAGGTTCTCACACAGGCCGGTACATCCATGCTTGCGCAGGCAAATGAGAGGCCGCAGCAGGTTCTGCAGCTTTTGCAGTAACGGAAAGGAAGACGGATTCATATGACAGATGAGTTAAAGAAAGAATACACGCTGCGGATCAGTCAGGCGAACAAGACACAGCTGATCCTGATCCTGTACGAAATGCTGCTGATCTATGTTGATGAGGCAAAAAAAGCCCTTGCCCGGCAGGATCGCAAGCGGCTTTTAGAGGAGATTCGAAAGGCGAGAGGCTGTCTGAAGGAATTGATGAATTCCCTCAACTTTTCCTATGAGCTTGCTGCCAATCTGCTCTCTTTATATGTGTATGTGTCAAAAGAACTCGTGGAGGCATCCCTTCACGAAAACACAGAGGCGCTGGAACACGTGATCTATGTGATCGGAGAACTTTATCAGGCATATGCACAGATCGCGGATCAGGACACATCCCCGCCTGTCATGACCAACTCCCAGACCGTGTATGCGGGACTTACTTATGGAAAAGGTCAGTTAACAGAGAATATGGCAGACCAAAGCTCAAATCGGGGATTTTGGGCATAGAAAATCGATTTCTTTTACGTTCTTCGGGCGGCGGGCTCAGCTTTGCCGCCTGTTCTAACAGATACTTATATCTCTTCAGACTGGAATTCACTTCATAGATATAGCAGTCGATCAGATCGGGTTCCGTGACATTGTCAAAATTGGAGTAGGCTGTCTCAAGTGCAAACTTGGTCTTGTCAATATCTGCAAGCAGTTTGACTCTCTCCTGATCGGTTTTTTTCTTTCCTGAAAAATTAGCTGCCATCATTTACCACGCTCCCTGCTGCCATACTATTTTATGTGAGAGTATTGGCAGGATATGCTATTTTTATGCGGTCAGTGTAAAGTTTTTTTTGATCGGTCTTTTTGCCACGCAGATATCATATCGTTTATAAAGGATAATTAACAGGCAGTGATAGATCCATGAGAGAATATACATCCTATCTGACCGTCGCGGGCATTTGTCTGCTGATCCTGACAATATTGCTTTTGCGTGATAAGATGGCGTTTGCATTTCGTACTTTGTGCAGAGGGATCTTCGGAACGGTCTGCATTGCCATCACAAACAAAGTGCTTGCTTTTTTGGGTATCGGTACGTTTATAGGCGTCAATCCGATCACCGTTTTGACAAGCGCGATCCTTGGTATTCCGGGGATTTGCGCTCTTTATCTGATGCTCATTTTGTAGTGGCTTGTGTAGAATTCACAAAAATGATCTTTTTCCCAAAAGCGTCTTTACAAAGAAAAATGCG
>JAGBQU010000274.1 GCA_017632755.1 Lachnospiraceae bacterium | reverse complement strand
TTTCTGATAGGAAATACCGTTTTTTTGGCAGAGTGCTGCAACGCTCTCGTATTCCGGATAATATCTCTTTTCATCTCCGATCATGCAGATCTTGACCTGCACTTCTCCGTACTGGGTATTGACCGTGCCTGTCTCTCTTGGCAGGATCGATCGCTCCATCGGCATCCTGCGGATGCCGATCGTTGTGGTATTTTTAAAGATGATCGTCTCAAGTGCAGGGATATCTTCCGCCTTGCAGATCACATTCAGCTGCCATCCCGGCCGGTTCTTTTTCATAAAAACAGGATGATAATGAACATCGCGCGCTCCCGCATGCAAAAGCTGTCCCATCACATAACCCAGCGTCTCACCGCTGCAGTCATCGATGTTGCTCTCAAGCTTATAGATCATATCCGTTTTTTCACCCGAAACATCTTTTAAGAGCATTGCTCGTAATATACTTGGGCGCTCATACGTCCTTTTTCCGGCACCAAGACCGATCCTGCTGATCTTAACTGTCCCCGGCAACCGGTCTGACGTCATGACGGCCGCAACGATCGCAGCTCCTGTCGGCGTCACAAATTCGCCCTGCACATCGATAAATGTGAGCGGCAGTTCATATTCGCTGAGGATGCGTGAAACTGCGGGAACCGGAATAGGCAAGATGCCATGCTGACAGCGAACGGTCCCTGTACCCTCACAGAGTCTGGGAACGATCACATCCGTGATGTCAAGATTGTCCAGACAGACTGCCACAGCTACGATATCCACGATGGAATCCACCGCGCCAACCTCATGAAAATGTACCTTTTCAACCGGTATCCCGTGAGCCTTCGACTCTGCCACCGCGAGAACATCAAAGATCTTGAGCGCAAGCTCTTTTGCACGAGCCGTCATCTGCCCCTGCTCTATGATCTGTGTGATCTCCTTCATTCCACGGTGCGCGTGATGATGCTCATGTGTATGTTCATGTGTATGTTCATGCGTATGTTCGTGATCATGCTCATGCGTATGTTCATGTTCGTGGCTATGTTCGTGTGTATGTTCGTGATCATGTTCATGTTCATGGCTATGTTCATGTTCATGCGCGTGATCATGCATATAAGAGTTTCCATCGCCATGCAGATATTCCATATCATGATCGTGATTTTCGTGTTCCTTGTCCAGTTTTACAGAAAAATCACAGCAGTCAATGCCCGATTTTTGTACTCTGGAGACGGCGATCTCATAGCCGGTCAATGGCAGGGTGTCTAATACATTTCTTAAAACCTGCTCATCTGCACCCAGATCCAGCAGCGCCGCAACTGTCATATCTCCGCTGATACCTGCATTACATTCCAAATAAAGTGTCTGTCCCATAGAACCCTCCCATCTGTTTCCCGCATACTGTTTTTTGTTACCCCCACCTGCATCAAAGTGCCAGCCGGTTGATCTGTGTCGCCATATATCCGGCGCCGTAGCCATTGTCGATATTGACTACAGCCACTCCGTTTGCACAGGAATTGATCATCGTAAGAAGTGCCGAAAGACCATGCATGCTGGCACCGTATCCCACCGAAGTCGGCACGGCAATGACCGGATTGGAGACAAGTCCTCCGATGACACTGGCAAGTGCTCCCTCCATTCCCGCAACGGCAACGACACAGTTGGCCTCCTGGATCTGATCCAGACGTGCCAGCAGACGATGAATCCCACTGACTCCGACATCATAGATACGCTCCACATAAGCGCCAAAGAACTCTGCCGTCTATGCAGCCTCCTCCGCAACGGAGATATCTGCGGTACCGGCTGTGCACACGGCAATCTTTCCCCTGTGCGCCTTCCCCTCCTTCTCCACCTTCAGGATGTGGGAAACCTCATCATAGACCACCTGAGGCAGAGAGGCTTTTACCAGTTCATACTGATGCCGGTCAGCTCTTGTTCCAAAAACTTCCCCGTTTGCTTCAAACATCTTGCAATAGATGGAGACAAGGTATTCGTCGGCTTTTCCCGCACAATAGATCACCTCCGGAAAGCCGGAACGGATCTGACGGTGTGAATCAAGCTTGGCGAACCCATATTCATCAAAAGGCTGCCTCTTAAAGAACTTTTCCGCTTCCTCAACGGAAATCTCCCCGTTTTTCAGACGCTGCAAAATTGTCGTAGTATCCATTCCGGACCTCCTTTATTTTTCTCACATCTATGCTTCTTACTTTCTCGTGATCTGCATCCCATTTGTCTCATCAAAGGAGACCATCTCGACAAATTGTCCAAGATTCTTGTCATAGACAGCCAGATTATAGCCATTGGTGTGCAGGGAATAATCCAGTCCGTCGATCTCGATCATGGAATCCGCACCCGCGATCATATGAATCTGCATATCGTAAAGCTCTGTCTCGATATCGATGGTACCCGCGGCCGGTGCCTCTGCCGCTTCCGGATGATTGGATCCGTCAGAGGCATCGGGGTTAGCAAAGGCCTCTACTGCCTGCGCCTCGCCATCCGGATCCCAAGGATCGGCATCTCCCGGGTGCATCGTCTCAGCGATTACCGGATTTGTACCGTCGTAGAGATACATCTCGGCCAGATCGCTTCCCTCATGCATATTTTTACACAAAAAGACCAGATAATTGTCTGCCCGGACAAAGGAAAGATACGAATCATAATCCTCGATAGAGGCAAGCATACACTTTTTATAATAGCTGTCAAAAAGTTTTGCTGATCTGTCAAAGCCCTCTCTTACAGCATCCGGGCGCTGCGTTTTGGGCATCGCCTCATAACGTTCTTCCAAAAAACTACCGATGCGCTCTGTCACCTTTTTTGCCTGTATAATATTGATATGGGCTTCGCCGTCCATACAGGTGTTAAGATTTAAAAAGGGGATCTTTTCTCTCTCGGACAATATTTCTACCGCATTGTAAAGCTTCTGTCGCTCTGCACTGCCGTTTGGCGTCTTTAAAAAGATCAGATCGACATTCTCCTCGCGTGTAAGGGCAATGATCTTATCAAGCCACTCCTGTGCCTTAGCCGGGATCTGCTCAACTTCCTTCTGCCTTTTTACCTCGTCCGGTGTACCAGACGCATATTCCCTTTCAAAAACAAAGGGCGAATAGCCTTTCATGGGATCGTCATCCCATCCGAAGGTCGCTTCAAATTTGTCCTGATCCAGGCTGCTCCAGGTATTGTGATATTTTGCAAGATCAAAATAATACGAGTATCTGAGCTCGCCGGGGACACTGTCGTGGATCGCTCTGAGTTTATTGGCGGAAAGCGGCAGATCATCCAGATTGATGTGATTAACGCCCTCCTGCTCGTAATCATCCCCATAAACGGTAAAGACTTCCAGAATGATCGCCTTTGGCTTTTGATGCTTCAACGCCTCTTTTATATAGTAATAGCTGATCCAAAGCGGCTGCTCGTTCGCCGCAAAATCATAGGAAGTAAAGCCGTATTCCTCCCACAAAACAGCCGGCGCGACATGTGCATAGAGCTGCGAGGAACCAACAAAGACAAAGTCAAGACTGTCTTTTTGCTCCTGATAAAAGCCGCGGATCTTTGTTGTGGGATTGTATTCTCCCGCGATGCGCTTATCCCTGAGTACGGCACTCACGATGACAAACAATATGCAAAAGACACATATAAAACAGATCAGCCGGAAGGCATCCCTTTTTTTCATAATCATTTCCTCATATGTTTCATAATCATCTATTAAAAATTCCCATAGATAAACTGTGCGGCATCATAACCGGGACCGTAAACGCCGAAGACCAGGATCGCGAACATGCCCCCAAGCAAAACGCAAAAACGGAACAAGGTATTTTGTCTGTAAAGACTCTCTCTGATCTGCATTCTCTCCTGCAGAAAACCGACCAGCCATAGCACTGCGATCGACACAAAAAGCATCCGAAATTCCCTGCCGTTTAATCCAAGAAGATAAAACGATTCATCAAAAAGTACATGCAGACGAAAATCCGAAAAAATGCTCCTGCACATCAAAAGGCCCACGCGAAGGGAGTCTGCGCGGAAAAAAATCCACGCAAAAGCGACAAGGACAAATGTCCTTATCTGTGTAAACAGCCGATAGGAAAATACATCCGTGCGTATGGAAAGCCCGGCATGTATCCGTTCGCCAAGAGGCTTTAAGGCATCTTCGGCTATCTCGTAGATTCCGTGAAGGAACCCCCAGAATAAAAAAGAGAGACCGGATCCGTGCCAAATGCCGCTGACCAGGAAAGTCAATAGCAAATTGATATATTTCCGGCCCTTCCCTTTTCGGTTTCCGCCCAGCGGGATATAGATGTAATCCTTCAAAAAACGGCTTAAAGAAATATGCCATCTTCCCCAGAATTCTTTGACGGAATGACTGAAATACGGGTGGCGGAAATTATCGGAAAGACGGATGCCAAACAGCTCGGCACTGCCCTTTGCGATGCAGACGCATCCGGAAAAATCGGTGTAAAGCTGTATGCTGTAAAGAAAAGCCGCAAGCACCACATAAAGCCCGCCATAGTTTGCATATTCACCAAACACACGGTTTACAATGATCGCCGCATTGTCAGCGATGACCATCTTTTGAAACAAGCCCCATACGATCAGTTCGAAGGCGTATATCATCTGTTTATAGTCAAAGCGGTGCTCTGCCATAAGCTGATCCCTAAGCTCGTCATAGCGCGGGATCGGTCCCTGTATGATCTGCGGGAAAAAACTGACAAAGAGCATATACCGGAAAAAATTGCGCTCCGCCCGGATCTTCCCCCTATATACATCTACCATATAGGCAATGATCGTGAGTGTGTAAAAAGAGATGCCCAGAGGAACGAAAATCCCAAGACCTGCCCGTATCCGCTCCGGGATAAGCGGCATCTTGATAAAGGTCTTGCAAAGGAGCAGGATCCCGATATTTGCGAAAAGGATCAAAATGAGCAGGCATTTATTGCGCGCACCTGACGCAGGGGATGCGTTTCTCCCCTTATCACATACACGTCCGAACCAAAAACTGCTCGCGAGACTGAAACATAAAAGGATACTCCCCATCGGCGAACTGATAAAATAAAAAAGCATACCCAAAAGGAGCAGCCAGATCCACTGCCCCTTTTTCGGTATGCAATAATATACGATCATTCCCGCAATGAGGAACACTCCGTAGGTTATCGATACAAAACTCACCGGGAAAATCCTTTCCGCACATGTATGTGCATAAGCTTACATGGCCTCAAATGTATTGCGAATCTCCTTGATGAAGTTCTCGCTGTTAAGAACCGTCACATTCTCTAAGGATGTGATCAGTGCAAGATCCTTGGTCATCCTGCCGCTCTCGATCGTTGCCAGAGTCGCCTTTTCGAGTTTGGTCGCAAAATCGACAAGTTCCCCGATACCGTCAAGCTCACCGCGCTTACGCAGAGCTCCCGTCCATGCAAAGATCGTTGCAACGGAGTTTGTGGAAGTCTCCTCGCCCTTTAAATGCTTGTAGTAATGTCTCTGTACGGTTCCGTGTGCAGCCTCGTACTCGTATACGCCGGAAGGGGAAACAAGTACCGACGTCATCATGGCAAGAGAACCGAATGCGGAGCTGACCATGTCGCTCATCACATCGCCGTCATAGTTCTTGCAAGCCCAGATAAAGCCGCCCTTTGCCTTCATGACACGGGCAACGGCATCATCGATCAGGGTATAGAAATACTCAATGCCGGCTTCCTTGAATTTCTCGTCATATTCCTTTTCATAGATATCCTGAAAAATATCCTTGAAGTTGTGATCATATTTCTTTGAAATGGTATCCTTTGTCGCAAACCACAGATCCTGCTTTGTGTCAACCGCATAACTGAAGCATGCTCTCGCAAAGCTGGAGATGGATTTATCGGTATTGTGGATACCCTGAATGATACCGGGAGAAGTAAAGTTGTGAATGGTCTCACGCATCACGGTTCCGTCATCAGCGGTAAATACCAGTTCGGCCTTGCCTGCACACGGAACCTTGATCTCCGTGTTTTTGTACACATCACCGTAGGCGTGTCTCGCAAGCGTGATCGGTTTTTCCCAATTCTTTACACAAGGCTCGATCCCTTTTACAACGATCGGTGCGCGGAACACCGTGCCGTCAAGTGCCGCACGGATCGTTCCGTTCGGACTTTTCCACATCTCTTTTAAGTTGTACTCTGTCAGACGAGAAGCATTCGGTGTGATCGTCGCACATTTTACGGCCACACCGTATTTTTTGGTCGCCTCGGCGCTGTCGACGGTTACCTGATCGTCTGTCTCGTTGCGGTGCACTAATCCAAGGTCGTAATATTCCGTCTTCAGATCTATATACGGGAGCAAAAGCTCATCCTTGATCATTTTCCAGAGAATACGGGTCATCTCATCTCCGTCCATCTCCACAAGCGGTGTTGTCATCTGAATCTTACTCATTTCTTATCCTCCTTCGTTTGATCTTTCTCAAACGCATGTTCAAAATTATTTTCCAGCATATTGTTGTATGCATTGATCATATGCTGGTTGGCGAGCGCTTCCGCCCGCTTTTCATCCTTGTTCTTGATCGCTTCCATGATCAGCCGGTGTTCCTGTGTAGATGCCTTGATCCGACTTTTGGTAGCAAGCGTTCTGCGGCGTACACGATAAACATATTGATGGAAATCCCTGAGCGTATGCTCGAGCATCTTGGAATTACATGCCTCATACATGATCTCATGAAAACGGTTGTCAAGCTGTGCAAACTGCTTGGTATCTCCTCTTTGTTCATGATACGCACTCCTTACCCGAACAGATGCTTCACATATGCGGTGCCGTCCATGAGCAGCAAGCCCAGCATGAGCACAGCTTCCGTCCAGTCCTTTTTCTCATTCCGTTTGATTGCAACGAACAG